>JAPPMR010001013.1:12947-16531 GCA_028818995.1 Candidatus Poribacteria bacterium
CCCCAACTTCAAAACTTGTAGCATCTGTGTCAAACAAAAATCTTGTGCCTTCACGGAACAAATCATATTCAGCGTCAAGTGCAAAGCCAAAATGCCCCGCAAAGCCGCCATGTCCATGATTGTCAAGCGCAACTAACAATACGTTTTGTCCTTGGTTTAGCGTAACAGGGAAAAAATCTTCAAAATCGTTTGCACCACGCGCAATAAAGGCTTGGTGAACCAACTCACCGTTGAGCCAAATCTTAACAGAATCATCGCTACCAACGAACATATTTGTCTGTTGTTCTCGCGGAGAATCTATGGTAACAGCACCGTAAACGATATGGTCATATATCTCTTCGCCTGTACCCCAACCAAGTGCTTCCGTCATCTCATTGATGTTATTTCCGCCCGATCCGAGCGTATGCCAGGTCCAGGTACTTTCTCCGACTGCCTTTCCTGCTACCGGACCGTTGGTGGAAACCTTTACTTCCGTTGCAGCACCACCTGTTGCGCGCGCAAGAAAATCTGTACGTGTATCCAATCGTGTTCCCGGAACTATCGCCCATAACCACGGTCCCCTTATCTTATCACCACCAGTGGGGAACCCTGGATTCCCGACCATTCGCACAAATGTCTTATCGGATAAACTGTCTAAAGGTGTAAAGTCAGATATCGCATTGTTACGAAGGTCTAATCGTTCCAAGTTACTTAACGTGCCGAGCGGCGACACGTCTCTTATAACATTGTTTTCAAGGTACAAGACATTCAATCTTGTTAACCCCGCAAGAGGCTTCACGTCCGTTATCAGATTGGCATCAAGATTCAGAATCGTTAAATTTTTCAGATTACTCAAAGGCGTAAGATCTGATACACCGTTATTTACTAATTCTAACCATTCCAACTGTGTAAATTCTGACAGTGGCGTTAGGTCTCTAATAGTGCATCCGTGAATTACCAACCGCTGTAAAGATTTCAACCCTTGCAGCGATGGTAGCTCAGTTATATTTCTATCGTTGCCATATTCTATCCACTCTAACCTTGGTAAGGATGCCAACGGAGTGAAATCTGAAACAGGTGTGCGCCATGCATCTATCCTTTCTAAGTTGGTCAACTCCGCGAGCGGCGACACGTCCGTTACCGGATTACCAGTAATTCCTATACCATTCAATTTTTTCAGACTCTTCAATGGAGACAAATCAGTTATCTGATTCTGCTCAAGTCCTAACCAATCTACATTGGTTAATTTTGCCAATGGGGTAACGTTTGTTATCTGGTTCCCGCGCAGCTTGATGTTATTCAATTTAGTTAAACCTGCCAACGGAGATAAGTCTGATATAGCGTTGCGCCGAAATTCTATCCGTTCAAGGTTTTCGGCAAACTGAAGCCCACTTAAATCACTAATGTTTTGCTCATCTGCTACAATGATCCGCAATTTTCTCATATCTATCTGAGTAATTGTAGCATCAGGTGCCATGTTGAGAGTTCGTCTAATTGCATCGCGCAGGTTCAGGTCAGGTATAAGAGCTATATCGTCATCATCCTCATAAATTGGGCCATCCCTCACAGGGTCATCATACACCGCAGAAACCACTTCAGGGAAGATATCTTTCCACGTATCCCGCCCTATCCGTCCGGTACCTTTTAGTTGTACCAGACCTAAACTTTGTAAACGCGTATCATCGTCTATCCTTTCAAGAAAGTCTGCTGTTTCAAATCCAACAGCGGCTGCAGCGTGCGCCGCATCAACGGGTCCCTGAAATGCGTCATAGAATCTATGCACAGGTTCAATATCTTTAATATCGCCACCTGACTTTTCAAGTGCTACCCTATAACGCTCCGCATCCTTGTTCACAAGATCGTCCATCACCGATTTTTCCACATAGAGGCGCAACGCATGCTCTCTACCGGGTAGGTTCGCATTCGCTTCAATTACACCACGCACCGTATCTTCAAACGTCTTCATCCCTTCTGTGTGACACCCGATGCAAGAAAGTCCATTACGTACATCGGGAGGACTTGCAGCGGGGTTAAAAACGATGTTTGTCGGTGCGACATCAATGCTGTTACCGTTAGCATCTACAAGAAAATATGCCTGCAAACCGTTCGGTAGGTTGAAGATAATCTCGCCACCATCCTGATCAAAGTAAATCGGATGGTTAAAGATATTTTGCGTACCCACACTTCCAGCAAAATCGTAGCTTTTCCAATATGCTCCATAACGAGATTCGTGACGCTCCACAACCCGATTGTTGTTTGAAACACCAGAAGCTTCGCCATCGAATCCCGCACGCCAAACGCGAATACCCGGTGCATTCTGTAGATTAGCTGCAACATCCACATCAAGTTCTGCCTCTAACGCACGGTCTGTGTCGGGAAGCCCAAGAATATCGTTATAAAGCGGTGGTAAGGATGCAGTCGCAAGAAACCAATCCACATGCACAAACGGCACATTACACTCCATTGTTTCACGCAAATTCTTCAGTTTTGTAAGTAGTCTTTGTCTTTCTTGAATGAGTTCAATGTTATCGGGAGATGCTTCTTCAATACCGGACTCGATGCTATAGGGATATACTTCTTCAATCTGTGTCCACCGATTAGTACCTTCTTCCCATTGGTACCGGCGCAGATCAATGTAGAAAATTGTTTCTTCAGTATCAATCGGTTCAGGATTGACAACATTAGGCCCCCAGGAAAGACTGTTCACCAGTTTTGAAAGCGCGTGCCGATAGTCAACGAGTGTATCAGCAAGTTCGCCTGCATTGTAAAGGTGTGTCAAGGTAAAATACCGCGCATAAGGACGGTCAAATGCTGCAAGCGTATCCAGATGCTTCTGTATGGAATCAAGCATCGCATCAGTCGTGATGAAGCTGCGGTCTAATCGCGGACCAACATTCCAATCCGGTGCCCCTGCCAAAATCCATTGGCGGATTGTCTCAATTTGCTCTGGTGGCAACGGATCACTGTTGAACGGCATTTGAAGACCGTTTTCGGTTGGTCCAAGTAAGCGTTTATAGAGCTCAGAATTAAGCGGGTCTTCCGGAATAACGTGGCCATCTTCGATTATCGCAGGATATTCCATAAGAAGTTGCTCCGTATAGGAACCCCCTTCCGCATGACACCCATTACAACTATTCTCAAAGATAAGATACGCTTCTTGCGCAATATTCTGTTGTGCATCAACATCTTGAAAACCCAAAATCAACATAAACAGACAACTAATTGTAATAAAACTCTTCAATACTTTCATTACTTACTCTCCCTTTAATTTAATAAACCCTCTCCCTTAATAGTCTTTTTGAGAACATTGGTATGAAGTAATTTCCTAACCAAACTTTGTAATTTTGCAGACTTAAACTTATTCTTACGTGAGTTTGATAATAAAATGTGAGTTGCTCTAAACACTTTTCAAACCTAAAAAAAGCACTGTTTTTGTAGCATAACCTGTTAGGTTGTGCCGTTTTGGCGAAAAATGACAGAGCATGCTGCGGGTGAAAACTTTTTCAAACTCACGTTATTCTTATAACTTGATTCTTTATTTTATTACGCAATAATTAGTTTCGGACACGTAACGTTTGTGATAATTTAATTTTCATATTGTTTTT
>JAPPMR010000803.1 GCA_028818995.1 Candidatus Poribacteria bacterium
TTTTTATCATAATAAGCCTGCCGATCCAGTCATAACAAAGGATCGTAGCACATTACAAAATTCTATCATTTCAGAGTGACTCTGAAAACTCTAAAAGCTTTTTATAACGTAAATACGGAGGAAAGGTATAGAATTCTTCAAGTCTTTATACCGAACTCACGTTATAGATATTCATAGCGTGGCAATAGTTCCCCTTTTCTTTGCGTTCCAATAAAATTCTGAAAACAATGATGCCTTTGTGTGGTGTGGAAATATAGGTTGTAATCAGTGAGTTGTTGGATTTGATCCGAGTTATTCCGTGGGAGCAACATTCCACAAAATCATCGTGCCATCCATTGTGCTATTAGTTACGACAGTTTTGCCATCTGGTGAAAACACAATGGAGTCAATACGCCCCTTATGTCCTGTGAGTGCGTTCTTGAGTATCCCTATAGTAGTATCCCATAAATGAAGATCTTTACCATTGGCTGTAGCGAGGGTAGTTCCATCCGGTGAATATGCTATGGAAAGAACAATATCTTGATTTCTGAGCGGCGTTTTGGGAGTTCCTGTGGTAGCATTCCATAAACGGACCATGTTGTCTTTATACCACGCACCGGTAGCAATTGTTTTGCCATCGGGGGAATATGCAACAGAGTAGACCCCGTCTGTATGTCCAACGAGTGTTGTTTTTTCTTTTCCTGTTGTAACATCCCACAAACGTACCGTTTTGTCTCTACTGACACTTGCTATAGTGGTACCATCAGGCGAGAAAGCGATGGAATGGATAAGGTCAGTATGTCCAATGAACGAATTAATTTGTTTTCCCGTTGCGACATCCCACAAACGGACGGTATTTTCATCAATAGCACTCGCAATCTGAGTACCATCGGGAGAATAAATAACTGAAGTAACGTAGTCACGTCGGGTAATATAACCTCTATTGTTAACAGTAGACGATTGTGAATCATTCTCAATTTGAAGTCTTTTATATTGACCTGTCTTAACATTCCACAAATGTACTTTTCCGTCCCAACTCCCTCCTACAATAGTGATGTCATTAGGTGAAAACGCTACTGAATGGATTGTATCTGTGTGTCCTGTGTATGTTGCTTGGTGTTGACCTGTTTTTGCATCCCACAAATGGACACCACCCATATTCCCAGTAACGAAAATAGTCCCATCGGGGGAATAGGTTACGCAATTTGCCCATCTCTTATGTCCTGAGAAAAGAGGTTTCCCTTCGAATCTTTGTCCAAGTTTGCTATTGATTTCAACATCCGCAGCATCATATAAATATGCTGTCCCGTCATTACCTCCAACAGCAATAGTTGCCCCATCGCAAGAATAAGTCAGAGAAGAAACTTTGGGAATATGCCCCTGAAGATTGCCTCATCGTTCTCAACATCTACATGCCAAAAAATGATACCATCCCAACCCCTACTTGCAATTGTATTGCCATCCGGTGAATATTCAACTGACATTGCATAGTGTTTATGTCCCGTGAGTGTGTTTATGTGATTTCCTGAGATAGCATCCCAGAGTCGCACCGTATCGTCTAAACTCGTAGTAGCGATTGTCATGCCATCAGGGGAGTAATCGACAGAAGTGACCCATTCCGTATGTCCCGTGAGTGTGGCTTCGGTCTGTCCTGTGGACACATCCCAAAGTCGCACCGTATCGTCTTCACTGGCGGTAGCAATTGTAGAACGATCTGGTGAATACGCTATGGCAGATACGATAGAAGTATGTCCAGTGAATTCTGCTTTGCTTAATCCTGTTGCAACATCCCAAAAATGCACAGGACCATGATTACTTCCAGTAACGATTGTAGAACCGTCTGGCGAAAATGTCATGGAGCGAACAGCATTAGCCTTAATTGTGGATTTGAGATCACCCGTAACAGCATCCCATAATTTCACCCCATCCCATGCCCCAGCGGCAATGGTGCTACCATCAGAAGAATACGCTACAGAATAAACTTCAGACCTATGACCCGTGAGCAAGTTAAGTTCTTCACCGCTTTGTGCATCATAAATCCAAATACCAATAGGCGTAGCAACTGCAAGTTGAGTGTCATCTGGGGAGTATTGCATCTGAATAATACGACCCTTACCAAATCGTGCTGTAGCATTTTCAGGTAATGCCCATTTGGTAAAGTCATCTTGATCATCAATCACTTCAGATTGAGCTCTTAAACTATTTTGGCTGTCTATACCAAACATTAACGCAATTAAGATGGCACTTGCAATGCTAAATGCCAATCGAATCAAAGGTTTGCTTAGGGAAGGAGTAGCAGGGTTAATACGAGCTATCGCTTGCATGATGTTTTTTATTTGGATCGGTAAGATTTGAAAGTTGCTGATTGCATCTCGTATCATAAGTTCATCCTTTCAATTGGGTTCGCGCATTGCTCAGCCAGCTTTTCCGATATCTGTCAACCTCAAAGTAGGAGGGAACTCCGATTCCCGACCTATCAATGCGTTTCGTCGCGATTCGGAGATCGCTCCTACAGTAAACGTGTATATTTAATTGTATAATTCACCATAATAGGATTTCAATCTCAATTATCATCTTCCAGATCAAACGCAAGTTTTTCTGTTTTCGCCTTTTCTTCATTTACAAATGCAAGCAGAATCAATCCAACAATAAAGAAAACCATCAGTGAAATTATAGCCAGACGCGCGCTGCCTGTAATCTGCTTGATAACGCTAAATGTCGTGGGTCCCCAGATAGCAGAAAACTTGCTAAAGACAGAATAGAATCCGTAAAACTCTGCACTTGCTTGCTCAGGAATCATCGCACCATAGAAAGAACGACTGAGCGCCTGTGTCCCACCAAGGACAATCCCAACAACCATTCCTAATACAAAAAATTCCGTTGAAGTTTGGATAAAATAGCCATAAATTACGACACCACTCCATAAAACTAAAGAAATCATTACGGCTCGTCTTGCTCCAATGCGGTTAGCTATCAGACTGAATATCAATGCGCCTCCGATCGCAACGACTTGAACAAGTAAAAGCGTCACCATAAGGTGTGGTGTTCCAAGTCCCAATTCTTCCTTACCGTAAATTGTCGCCATACTGGTAACAGTGTGAATGCCATCATTGTAAATCATATAAGCGATCACAAAAAGAGTGAGATGTTTGAAATGTCCAACCTTTTTCACGGTTGCGAAAGTTTGACTAATGCCGAGGGAAAGATAAGCAAAGTATTTTGGTTGATTTTGGTACTTTTCGGGAAGTGTTTGCTCTGTCTTCATCTCTTTTAAGTATTTCACAGTGAGTAAAGTCCAACCTGCCCACCAGAGTCCTGTCATCGCCATGGCGATTCGCACTGCCATCGATTGCTCAATCCCGAATGTTTTGTGCATTACAACAAGTGCCAGAGCAATACCATATTGCAGGGAACCGCCGACATATCCGAATGCAAAACCTTTAGCAGATACCGAATCGAGTTTATCTTCAGAAGCAAGATGCGGTAAAAAGGCATCGTAGAAAACATTCCCACCAATAAAGCAGACTTGCGTGCAGATATAAAGCACAACTGCTAACCACACATCTCCCGGTTTGCATAAAAAGAGTAGAGTGGCAAACAAGCTTCCAAAATAAGCAAAACCGAGGAGAAATTTCTTTTTTGCCGAAGAAAAATCAGCTATTGCACCAAGTACAGGGGCAAAAAGAAAGACTAACAGCGCTGCGAATCCCAACATAAATCCCCATAACGCTGTTGCACTGACAGTTGCCCCGAATAGGGGGACACCGTCCTTGCCGACAATGCCTTCCGCAAAATAAATGGGCAGAAGCGCCACACCGACAGTGGTAATATAGGCTGAATTTGCCCAGTCGTACATGCACCAACCGAAAATTGATTTTTTATCGTTTTTCATATTTATCCTATTTGCAGATAAACCTGGAACCTCATTCTGTATTTTTTCACATTGACTATGCAAAGCAAATTGGGGCAGCAGGGCGTGAGAGTTCCACGCACCTACTGCCCCAACCTCAACAAAATTAGGCAAGGTCGAAACGATCGAGATTCATCACCTTGTTCCACGCGGCCACGAAGTCACGCACAAATGCTTGTTGTGCATCATCACATGCGTAGACTTCCGCAATGGCTCGGAGTTGGGAGTTTGAACCGAATACAAGGTCTGCCCGGGTGCCCATCCACTTGACGTCCCCTGTCAAGCGATTGCGTCCCGCGAATATATACTCGTTTTCAGAGGCTGCGGTCCACTCAATGTTCATGTTAAGCAGATTCACGAAGAAATCTGTCGTCAACGTCCCGGGACGATCAGTTAAAATACCGAATCCTGACTCACAAACGTTTGTATCCAAGACGCGCAATCCGCCGACAAGAACCGTCATTTCAGGAGCGGTTAGCGTCAGCATGTGTGCCCGATCCACCAACAACTCTTCGGCTGTTCTCTCGTGTCCGTTTGCGATATAGTTGCGAAATCCGTCGGCAGTCGGTTCAAGCACAGCAAACGATTCGACATCGGTTTGCTCCTGCAACGCGTCCGTGCGCCCCGGCGCGAAGGGAACTTCTACATCTATACCTGCGTTTTTTGCAGCCGATTCTACTGCTGCACACCCAGCAAGAACAATCAGGTCAGCAAGCGAGACCCGCTTCCCACCAGACTGCGATCCGTTAAATTCCTCTTGAATTCCCTCCAGAATCTGAAGTACTTTCTCCAGTTCGGACGGCTTGTTGACTTCCCAATCCTTCTGCGGTGCGAGGCGAATACGTGCCCCGTTTGCACCGCCGCGTTTGTCGGTGCCGCGGAATGTTGCCGCAGATGCCCAAGCAGTCGAGACGAGTTGGGAAATGGACAGTCCTGATTCGAGGCATTTGTCTTTGAGGGCAGCAATGTCCTGCTCACCAATCAATTCATGATCTACATCAGGGACGGGGTCTTGCCACAACTGCGGTTCCGCAGGAACCCAAGGACCGAGACATCGTATGCGAGGTCCCATGTCGCGATGGGTCAGCTTATACCACGCCTTAGCAAACGCCTCTGCGAACTCATCTGGATTCTCGTAGAAACGTTTAGAAATCTTCTCATAGGCTGGATCCGCCTTCAGAGATAGGTCGGTCGTGAGCATCATGGGGGCGTGCTTCTTTGAGGGATCGTGAGCGTCCGGCACGGTGTCTTGTGCAGATTCGTCTTTGGGAGTCCACTGCCACGCGCCGCCAGGACCTTTTATCAGTTCCCACTCGTAGTTGAACAAGTTTTCAAAGAAGCTGTTATCCCACTTGGTCGGCGTAGCAGTCCAAGCACCCTCCAATCCACTGGTGATTGTGTCGCCTCCTTTACCGCTGCCAAAGGTGTTCTTCCAACCGAGTCCTTGCTCTTCAAGGGAGGCTCCCTCCGGTTCAGGGCCGACGTACTCATCCGCATCCGCAGCACCATGGGTTTTGCCAAACGTGTGTCCACCAGCGATGAGCGCGACCGTCTCCTCATCGTTCATTGCCATCCGACGGAACGTTTCTTTTATGTCTATCGCTGCAGCGACTGGATCCGGGTTACCGTTCGGTCCCTGCGGATTCACATAGATTAAGCCCATCTGAACTGCACCGAGAGGTTTCTCCAAATCCCTGTCGCCAGTGTAACGTTCATCGCCCAACCACGTAGTTTCCGATCCCCAATAGATGTCTTCTTCGGGTTCCCAAACATCTTCTCGTCCGCCAGCAAATCCGAAGGGCTTAAGACCCATAGACTCAATGGCACAGTTCCCTGCGAAAATTATCAGGTCTGCCCATGAAATCTTCCTGCCATATTTCTGCTTAATCGGCCAGAGCAACCGGACTGCCTTATCAAGGCTCGCGTTGTCGGGCCAGCTATTAAGAGGGGCAAAACGCAGCGTGCCTGAGGCAGCGCCACCACGTCCATCGTGGATGCGGTACGTGCCTGCACTGTGCCAAGCCATCCGAATGAAAAGGGGGCCATAGTGCCCGTAGTCAGCGGGCCACCACTCCTGCGATGTCGTCATCACCTTGTATATGTCATCTCTCAAGGCATCCAAGTCAAGTGTGTTGAACGCCTCAGCATAGTTGAAATCCTCTCCCATAGGATTGGATGTGGGTGGGTTCTGGTGGAGCATCTTCAGGTTCAACTGATTCGGCCACCACTGTTGGTTGGCTATGGTACCTGCGTGAGAATGCCCCATCACTGGACATTTACTTTCGTTACTCATATTTCCTCCAATCGTGTTCTGCAATTTTTTCCTACTTATTTCTTTAACGGACTCCCTCTAAGCACTCGTTTGAAAATCCAGATGGAACTCTGAAAGTAGTCATCTTACGGGTAATGCTCTAAAAATCGGGTGATTTGCCGCTAAAATAAAAAGAGATGACCCTTTCATTTACTTCGAAAAACAGGTACTAAGTGTTATAAAAAGGGAGACTTACATCCTATTCCTTGAATATATTATACATCAACGCTGTAAGAATGAAAACAAAAATTTGACCCCCTTGCACACGTCATATAATACCAAACTATTCAATCCTCCAATAATTCCCCTTTTCTAAAACCTCTTGTTGTAGGAGCGACCTCCAGGTCGCGAACCGCTGAATACAATAAGCGTATTCAGTGTTGATTTGGACAAATTTCACACGCACATTTGGAATTGAGTTGGTGCTGTAATCTTTCGCTTGTGTACGGCACGCGGAGCGTGCCTACTACCTTTTAGCATAAATATTGTCGGAAAGATTGTTTTTCAAAGAACTCTTGGAAGAATCCAGAAGATTAAGGTATAATTTTAACAGCTTGGATATAATAGCAGTAATCTTTTTTGACGTTGAAAACATACTATGTCCGTAGGAGATGCTCAATGAAAATAGTCGAGGTAAAAACTTATATGATCGACGTGCCACCACCGCACTGGGGTGGTAGGCATTGGATTTTTGTCAAGTTGGTGACTGACGAAGGGATTGAAGGCGTAGGAGAATGCACCTATCATACCCGATTAAACCACGTCGTCATTGAATTAATCAAGGATTGGGGTGAACGTTATCTCATTGGAACGGATCCCTTTCGGATAGAAAAAATCTGGTCAACGCTTTATGAAGGTCCTTGTGTGCGGCACCCTGGTCCGCTTGCCACACCTGCGATGAGTGCAATAGAGATGGCGTGTTGGGATATCGTTGGAAAAGCGGTGAACCAACCCATTTACAACCTATTAGGAGGCATGTTCCATGAAAAATTGAGGGCATATTCTTATCTCTTGCATTGGCGGCACGGTGATTCGCCAGAAAAAACCGGTGAACTCGCGCTTTCTTACGTTGAAAAGGGATTTACTGCTGTCAAATTCGATCCTGTCCATCCACACACGGCAGACAGATTGGAAACACTCAACTATGCAGAAAGTGTTATTCGTGGAATTCGCGATGCAGTGGGTGATAAATGCGATATTCTCATCGGTACACACGGACAGTTTAATACCAATAGTGCTATCCGTTTTGCCAAACGTGTTGAACCCTACGACCCACTCTGGTTTGAAGAACCTATACCACCTGAAAATATTAAAGAAATGGCACGTGTTGCACAATCCACAAGTATCCCTATTGCCACTGGTGAACGGCTGCTGACCAAATATGAATTTGCTGACCTATTAGAACAACAGGCAGCTTCTATCTTGCAGATGGATTTGACAATAACAGGTGGCATCCTTGAATCGAAGAAGATTGCGTCTATGGGTGAAGCACACTACGCGCAAATTGCACCACACCTATACGGTGGTCCCATCGGCGGCGCAGCAAATATACAGTTAGATGTGTGTAGTCCAAACTTCCTGATTCAAGAAGGCATCCACATGTGGGACGGATTTCATGCTGAAATTCTCAAGGAGCCGATACAGTGGGAAAACGGATACATCATCCCACCAACTGGACCTGGACTTGGTATTGAACTGAACGAAGAAGTATTGGAAAAACACTCAATTGAACTCTAAAACTTAAGGAAGATATGTCAACCGCAGACACACCAACGGGTACGCTTGATGAGCTGCCCGAATCAATTGAAGATACATTAAATACGCTGGATATTGACTTTGAAGAGATACGATTTGCTGTACAAAGCGACGTAAGCTCAACAGGGAGTTACGGTGAAGAATGGTTCGTCCTAACAGATACTTCGATTTTTACCGTAACGGGTGCGGGTGAGGTGCTTCATTATATACCTTATCAAAGTGTTTTAGGTATTCGTGCTGAGACTGTAGTTGATGCTGGTCTCGTTGTGCTTGAAACACAGGAAGGGACTGTAGACCTAATTCGTTACTCAAACGGTTGTGCGGCGAAGTTCGGATTCGTGGCACGATTTATCGGCGATGAGATAGAATTTCGATCTGGTAACCGAGATGAGCCACCGATTTGGGACTATAAGGTTGAGGAACATACTTGTAAAACCTGCGAATTGCCACTTGCAGATGAATTTTCCCCCTGCCGCGCATGCACAAAAAAACATAAGGTAATGTTACGTATTTTGACGTACATACGACCTTACCGCGGCAAAGCATTACTCTATATTTTGTTCGTCATTACTGGAACCCTGATTACTTTAATCCCACCCTATCTTTCAGGTATTCTAATTGATGATATATTATTGTTTAACGCTGTTACTACACCTACACCAGATAATCAGACAACATGGTTAGGTAACATATTTCGAGCGATCCAACCAGCAGCATTAGCCTTGTCTATAGCGGTTGGTGTGCTGTTAATTACACAAATTATTAGCGTTTTATTTAATATCATTCAATCGCGGATAGCGGCGTGGCTTACGTTTCGGATTGCAGCGAATATACGCGAACACGTTTATGAGCATTTGCATAATCTGTCTATCCGATTTTTTGACAAACGGACTACAGGAACTGTTATCTCACATATCACCGAGGATAGTGAGCGACTACAGGACTTTATGTTGGAAGGACTGTCGTTCCTGAGTGTACAATTGTTTATGTTTTTCGGAATAGGCACTGTGTTATTTTTCATTAATTGGCAATTGGCTTGTTTTATTTTGATCCCAATTCCGTTAATTGTCTTCGGTGCAGGTTGGTTTTGGCGTAAGGTGCGAAGTCTATGGCATCGCGCTTGGCGACGCCGCTCAAAACTTTTTGATGTTGTCAACGATTCTGTATCCGGTATACGTGTTGTTCGCGCATTTGGTCAACAAAAGGGTGAAGTTAACCGATTTGGCAGTGCAAACATTGATACACGAGACTATGAAACCAAAGCTGAGATGGTCTGGGCAACATATTATCCACCGCTGATGTTTACTGTTCAATTTGGATCACTTATTGTCTGGTATGTCGGTGGTCTTGATCTTTTGGCTGGAACGATGACTCTTGGTGATTTAATGAGGTTTCACATTTATCTCGCAATGTTCTATGAGCCGCTACGATATGTTAGTCCGCTTATCAATTGGGCTTCTCGTTCTATGACAGCAGCGGAACGGCTTTTTGAAGTAATAGACTCACAACCGGAACAGTTTGACGATGGCAATCTTAAAGCAATGCCAAACATTGTTGGAGAAGTCAAATTTCACAACATGACTTTCGGCTACGATGCACATAAACCTGTACTTCGGGACATAAATCTTCATGTGAAACCGGGTGAGATGATCGGACTTGTTGGACATTCAGGGGCAGGAAAATCTACCCTCATCAATTTAATCTGTCGCTTTTATACACCAGACGCTGGACGATTGGAAATTGATAACGAAGATATTAAGCAGATAAACCTTAAGGATTTGCGCAGACAGATTGGGGTGGTACTACAGGAGCCGTATCTGTTCAGCGGCACCATCGCAGAAAACATCGCCTATGCGAATCCCGATGCCTCAATGGAGGAAATTATTACTGCATCGAAGGCAGCGAATGCACACGAGTTTATCATCAAATTCCCTGATGGATATGACACCGAAGTCGGTGAACGAGGTGGAAGTTTATCTGGCGGTGAACGGCAGCGTATCTCAATTGCACGAGCGATCTTACATAATCCCCGTATCCTAATTCTTGATGAAGCCACCTCTTCTGTAGATGTAGAAACTGAAAAAAAGATACAGCAGGCGATTGACAGATTGGTGCAAAACCGAACCACGTTTGCAATTGCGCACCGTCTTTCAACACTCAGAAATGCGGATCGTCTTTTCGTCATAGAGAAAGGCAAAGGCGTTGAATGCGGTTCTCACGAAGAACTTATGGAGAAAAAGGGGATTTATCACAAACTCGTAGAAACACAGCGAGAAGCTGCTAATGTTCGCTCAGAAGCACAAATTGTGGAGAGATAAATGCAAAACGAAAACATCAAAGAACAAAATAAATCGGAAAACACTGAGTCTATTGAACAAGATGATTTTACATCACGTTTTCTGAAGGCATCTGAACTTACATTCACACGTTCTCAAGTAGGCACAGCACGGCTTGAAATTCGCAAAGAGGTCTGTCATCTGCGGGTAATTGTACGCAGACTTATGCCGCTTAGTAAACCTGAACAATACATCTCGCTCGCCGCAGATGAGGACACCGAAATTGGTATTCTTGTGAACCCGTCAGAACTTGCACCTGAAAGTCTCAAAATTCTAAATGAAGAATTGGATAAACGATATTTTACCCCTACAATTCAAAAAATTTACCGTGTGAAGGAACAATTCGGTATTCATGAATGGGAGGTAGAAACGGAACGCGGGCGCGTGACGTTTTTAGTGCGTGGATTGAATCAGAATATAAAGCAGTCTCCACCTGCACGGCTTTTTGTGACTGATGTGCGGGGGAATCGATACGATATTCCAGATTATCGGGAGTTAGATGCGCAGAGTTTTCATCAAATTCAGCGGCATCTGTAAATAGCAATGAAATACAAACGGCTTCATGCAGTTATCACTTCAGTGTTAATTCATATCCTTATCGCTGCGATTATCGGTCTGTTTCTATCAGAACACTATTGGACATTGAATGACGATGCAATCGACGTTAGATTTGTCAAAAACACACCAACAAGAGATACAGTGCACCGAACACATAGAACGGTAGCACTTCCCACAACGCGGCAAACTGAAAATCCACTACGAGTTCACATCCCGTCAATCAATCAAATTCCAAAAACCGACACCTCAATTCAAAATCCAACGGCTACGCCAATGTATGACACGGACGTATTAAAACCAGACGATATTTCTGCTCCAAATCTTCGAGTGGAAACAGATCAACGTACTGTTGATTCCGTACGGGAAACTCCTATAGATGCCCCAACAGTCCCATCAACTGCAGGAAAGACAAAATCGCGTCCTTCTGCTGTTATTAGTCCAAAGCCAAACACCTCTAAGACAGGTGGCTTCGCTGAATTACTTGATGAAACTTTACCGGAGAGAGGTCTAAGGGGAGGAAACCTTAATGTCATACAAAATCCTGTACTCCTGCCGCAAGGTCAATTAGGGGCTATCCTTGAGGGGACAGGGGATAATTTACGCGGTCATATTCGGATTATCCGGCTAAAACATGCACTCTCAGATTGGTGGCAAGACCCGACTGCACTGCCTGCCCTTATGAAATGGATGGATAACCACACCACAATTCGATTAGATATGAGTTTTGAAGGAGGCACACTTCCTCTAACAAATCCAAAGATTTTTGACGCACCACTCATTGTGATGACAGGACACGATAAGGATATTACCGCTGGACGCGGGCTGGCAAAAGATGGTCCTTTACAAAGTAGTTTTACGCCAGCAGAACGCGCTGCACTCCGCAAATACATCGTTGATGAAGGTGGTATGCTCTTTTTTGATGATTGCGGTTTTCATGGACTCTTTGCGCACATTGTGGCTGAAGAGTTACAACAGATTTTTCCAGAGTATCCGCTTGAAATGCTGCCTCATGAACATGAGATTTATACAATTCATTATCATCTCAAGAAACCACCAACAGGTGGCGATGTATTCTGGGGCAACGAAAATAACGCGCAGCCAACGCAGTTCCGCTTTCAGAAAGGGATTATTATTGATAATCGATTAGCAGTCGTTTACAATCGGAAGGACTATATGTGCGCAATGGAAACCGCAGAAATAGAGAGCCGAACGATGCTAAGACTTCGACGTTCTCCGGACGTTTATCGGTTTATGACGAATCTGTTGATTTATGCGCTAAAGTATGGTAGTAATACGGATAGGTCGGGGTATAAGGAGTAGGAGCGTATTTGTTTGAAACGCGGAATTCTACCCTTTGCTACGCCTGTAGAGAAGTTAGCATTGCGGCAATGTCTTTTGGTAATTTGATATTATGTTTTTGTTCAAAAACTTCAACGTTTTCGTAGTCTTTACCAAAGTTATCAATGACGATATTTTCTTCCATTTTTATGGCAGTTGTCAGGTCTATTTTGGCTTTTTCCCAATTTTGCAAGTATACAAACGCCATGCCGCGATTGTAATATGCCTCAGCTAATTCTGGTTTACGTTCTATTGCCATGCTGTAATCTATGATAGCACGTTCATACTTGCCTTTTTTGCTGTAAACATTACCACGATTATTATAGGGATGGACAAGGTCCGGTCTTAGTTCTATTGCCTTATTATAATCTTTAATGGCAAGGTCAAATTCCTCTTTTTCGTAGTGGACAATGCCACGGTTGTAATAGGCATAAGCAAAACTTGGATCAAGTTCTATTGCTTTGTTATAGTCTTTAATAGCAGGTAGTATCTCACCTTTGAGTTTTAAAACTATCCCGCGATTATTATAGGCTTCTGGTAAATTTGGGTCAAGTCTTATGGCTGTGTTACAATCTTCAAATGCGCGGTCATAGTCGCCTTTCATGCGGTAAGCTGCCCCGCGATTGCTGTATGCTTCGGCATAGTTTTCCTTGAGTCGTATCGCCGTGTTAAAGTCTTCAATGGCGCGGTCAATCTCATCTTTATTACCATAAGCGATACCTCTATAGTTATAACCTTGGGCAAAAGTGGGTCTCCGTTCTATTGCTTTGTTAAAGCGCTCAATGGTGATATCGTAAGGTGTCTGTTCTGCTTGTGTCTGCATGCTTTATGACTCCCCTTTTTTACTGGATTGAGAATCCGTAATTTGTAAGACATCTTCTGTCGGTTGCGTTTCGCTTATGTAGACTTCTATGCCTTCTTTCAAGTGGGTGTCTTGGTTTCTAATATACCCATGAAGGTCGTTGTAGACAGTTTGGATTGAGATACCATGATGTTTTTGCAAATGGACCAATATAGGTTTTTTAAGCAATCCAGGAATATCAATTACAGTATATTGTTTTCGTTCAAGAAAACCCATCGGAGGTCGAACGAAGATACTTTTTTGCGCTATGATGCGATTTTGAGGATTCTGAGGTCTTTTTATTTTATATTCTTTGTCTATCTCTTCCCTTCTTTCTAATAGGATCATCCTGCCTGTCTTGTCAAGG
Organism: Candidatus Poribacteria bacterium; assembly: GCA_028818995.1. The sequence continues at coordinate 13,396 of JAPPMR010000803.1, forward strand.
GAACTCTCACATGCGAAGAATAAGGCAATGTGGCTGTCAGTCGTAAAATCTATAAGATTGGTATAACCACCGAAGTGTTGAAGTTCGGTTAAAATTTCAAAAGTGTCTTCTTCGTGAGTATAGTCTTTAGCCACTTTTAACATCTGATCTTGGATGGCTTCTATATTAAATTCCTCCTTGCCAATTTCTTTCCGACATTCACGCCACAAACTTGAAGAAACCTTTTCATGGTAAGGTTCTTCTACAAAATGCTCGGGTTCGCCGCGATAGATGAAGTCACTATCCTTCGATTTTGCCGCTATCTCTTGGATTTTTTCAAATACCTCGTTTAGACTATTTGGGGAACTCCGAGCCATTTGATAAATTTATCCTTTTTCCACAATTGCATTTTCTTTGGGTTAGGTAATATGATGAGTATATCAAATAACCAATTTGATTTTCAAGAAATCCCGCAAATCCGCATAACCCACAATTATGACAACGACAAAACCTGCCACAGCAAGAATCACGGATAGTCATGGATACTCTCCATGACTATTTCCGTGACCCAGACGTTTTTTACAATGTAATAGGTGTGTTACTCCACAACCCATTTTTACAATGTAATAGGTGTGTTACTCCACAACCCATGTATTCCCAGCATTAAGGAGTGCTTCGAGGTCGCCTTCACCTCGCTGCTGCTTGGCAGAGGCAATCTGGTCAACCATCATATCCTCATAGCAGGTATGCTGAACGCTTCGGAAGATACCGATAGGGTGGGGCATTTCAGGCATATCGCTCATGCGTGCAAGGAAGTTTGCTAAAGTAGTATTTTCGGCATATTGATCATGCACGATAAGATCATCTGTGCCATTTGTCACGGTAGTAACTTCAGGTTGGAATCCGTTCAAACGTATCCCTTTTTCGTGTTCTTTGCCGAAGAGAAGGGGTTCACCGTGTTGAAGAAAGACGGTGTTATCGGCTTTGGTGTCTTTTTCTGTGTATAAGAAAAAAGTTTCATCATTAAACTCGTTGCAGTTTTGGTAGATTTCAATAAAAGAGGTGCCTTTATGTTCAAACGCATCTTTAATAATGGATCGCAAATGTGCGGGGTCTCTGTCAAGTGAACGTGCTGCAAAAGTCGCCCCCGCAGCCAGAGCGAGACTAATCGGATTAAACGGAGCTTCAAGAGAACCGAACGGACTTGATTTTGTGTCTTTTCCCTGTTCCGAAGTGGGTGAGTATTGTCCTTTGGTAAGTCCATAGATACGATTATTAAAGAGCAAAACGTTGATGTCAAAATTACGGCGCAGAAGATGGATGAAATGGTTTCCGCCGATGGACAGTGCGTCACCATCGCCCGTGATAACCCAAACAGAGAGATCAGGATTTGCCATTTTCACACCAGATGCGATAGTCGGAGCTCTGCCGTGAATCGTATGAAACCCGTAGGTATTCATATAATACGGGAAACGACTTGAACACCCAATTCCGGAGATAAAGACGATATTTTCTTTGGGAATACCCAATTCAGGCATAATCCGTCGCGTTTGTGCAAGAATGGAGTAATCGCCGCAACCGGGACACCATCGCTCATCTTGATCAGATGTAAAATCTTTCGGGGTAAGAGTAGGCACCCCAAGCGGAATACCTGAAGATTTTTTATTTCTCATACGTGTCTCTGCCTTTTATACATTATCCGAGATTTCTTTAGTGAAGCACAAAAATTTGTGTTTGTGCAATCTCGAATATAGTTGTGTGTTAGATGTAAGTTTCAATTTTAGATTCCAGTTCAAAAACTTGGAAAGGTTGTCCCTGGACCTTGTTAAGTCCAATAGCATCAACAAGATATTCGTTTCGGATTAATTGACGGAGCTGACCACTGTTTAGTTCAGGAATTAAAACGGTTTTGAACCGTTTAAGAATTTCGCCTAAGTCGTTTGGGAACGGATTGAGGTGACGCAAATGTGCATGACCAATTGCGTGCCCTTCTTCAAGTTTATTTTCTACCACAGTCCGAATCGTTCCAAAAGTGCCACCCCATCCAAGCATGAGTAGGTCACCTTCTTGTGCTCCAAAAATTTCTGTGGGCGGAATTTCATCTGCGATACGTTTAACTTTTTCTGCCCTGATACTCACCATTTTCTCATGATTTTCAGCATCATAACTCACATTGCCTGTGATGTCTGACTTTTCCAAACCACCGATGCGATGCTCAAGTCCGGGTGTGCCAGGTTTTGCCCAGGGCCTTGCGAGAGTATCAGCGTCCCTCGTATAAGGTTCAAAACCATTCACATTGTTTTCGAAATTGGGTTCAATTTTAGGGAGATCCGCAACATCGGGAATCTGCCACGGCTCCGCACCAAGGGCTATATAAAGTTCCGAAAGGAAGATAACGGGAGTCCGATATTTCACAGCGATTCGGCATGCTTCATAAACTGTGTCAAAACAGTCAGTGGGACGACATGCTGCAAGAATAGGAATAGGGGATTCTCCATTCCTACCGTAAAACATCTGTAACAAGTCTGCTTGTTCCGTTTTTGTCGGCATTCCAGTTGAAGGACCAGCTCTTTGAATATTGCAAACAACAAGAGGTAACTCCGTAATCATAGCCAGATTAATTGCTTCAGATTTTAGAGCAAGTCCTGGACCGCTACTGCCTGTCACGCCAAGTGCGCCGCTAAATGCAGCACCAATAGCGACCCCAACAGCAGCAATTTCGTCCTCCATCTGCATTGTCACGATGCCAAAGTTTCGATAATTTGCCAAACCATGCAGGATGTCACTGGCAGGTGTAATCGGATAACTCCCGTAAACCAACTGTAATCCAGATTGATATGCCGCAGCCACGAGCCCCAAAACAGTGGACGTATTGCCTGCAATATTACGATATTTTCCGGGGGCAAATTTTGCGGGTTTCACTTCATAGGAAGTCGCAAATTGTTCTGTCGCCTCGCAGTAGGTATTGCCCGCTCGGAGTGCTAAGATGTTCGGTTCTATGAATTCTGGATATTTAGCGGCAAACCGACTCTTAATCCACCTGATGG
>JAPPMR010000077.1 GCA_028818995.1 Candidatus Poribacteria bacterium
ACTCACTGCAGACCGTTATGCTCGATTTTTGTTAGAAGCCTCACTTGATTTGGAGATAGAAGATGTCAACAATACACTTCCTAAACGTTAAACTTGGGGACTGCTCGGTTATTAAGCATAATTCTGGACGTGTCACGGTAATTGATGTTTGTAATGCAAAGCCAACGGACGTACAGACCGAGAAAAGAATCTCCGAGATGGCAAAACTTGAAAAAGGTATAGGGGGAAATTTTCAACAAAAAAAATATCCAGTTAGTCCCATAAGTTACCTAAAAGACCACAGTATATACGACATTTTCCGGTATATCCAGACTCACCCTGATATGGATCACATGGATGGTATAAAAACTTTGTATGACGAGTTCAGTTTTGCAAATTTCTGGGACACCGATAATACAAAGGAAATAGATGAAGAGTCATGGGAAAATTCGCCATATAACGAAGAAGATTGGGACTTCTATAAATATTTAAGGGATACAAAACCACATGAAAATCCGAGAAGATTAGCATTGTTATCTGATGCAAGTGGACAATATTGGAATGTCGGAGATGACGGTTCTTCCGGTGGTGATGGAATTCAAATCCTCGCTCCAACTCAAGAGTTAATAGATGCTGTCAACGAAGCTGACAATGATTACAACGATTGTTCTTACGTGCTTCTTTACAGAATAAACGGAAAACGTATTATCTTCAGTGGTGACTCGCACGATGATACATGGGCGCATATTCTTGAAAATTATGAGGATGATATAAAAAATATAGATTTGCTAATTGCCCCTCATCATGGGCGTGATTCTGATCGCTCGTATGAGTTTCTTGACGTGCTTAAGCCTACCTTAACATTCTTTGGTATTGCAAGTTCCAAAGATTTAGCCTACTCAAAATGGCGAAGCCGTGGCTTATCAATCATCACAAATAATCAAGCAAATTGTATGGTTGTAAATGCAAGTACAACTCCAATGAAACTCTATGTAACACACGTTAACTTCGCTAAGCGAGTTAATTCCGAAACCTTTTACGACGATGGCTTTAAGGCATGGTATGTTGGCTATATCACGGAGGATTTAATCCCATGAAATTTGAAATTCTGAATGTTGAACATGGATTTTGTGCTTACGCTATAGCAGAAGATAATAGTGTTCTTCTTTTTGACTGTGGTTACTCACAGACATGTTACCCATCAAAATATCTCTGGGAGCAAGGTATTAGAGTTATTCGTAGATTCTTCATAACAAACTACGATGAAGACCACATTGCTAATTTGCCGGAAGTACGGCAGTTTTTTAAAATAGAAACGATTACGCGTAATTGTAGTGTAAATTCCGATGAACTGCTTACCCTGAAAACTCACCCTATCAGCGATGCTATGCAGGAACTACTTAAAATGATTGATAATTTCACAGGAGAAGTCGCCATCGGCCAATTTCAATCGGAAGGGATTCAAGTTCAGATATTCTACAATCTTTATCCAACATTCACAGATACCAACAATCTGAGTTTGCTCACTTTTTTGGACATTGGGGAAGTATGTTTTGCGCTTACGGGAGATCTTGAACGATCAGGATGGATTGAACTGCTCAAGAAGCCTGTTATATGTGAATTGCTCAAACGTGTGAATGTTTTTGTTGCTTCACATCATGGACGAGAAAGCGGTTATTGCCGTGAAGTTTTCGATTATTGTTGTCCACGATTCATTATTATGTCTGATGGTCCAGTTGAGTACGACACTCAAAAAATGGCAGGCGTTTATGGACAACACGCCATAGGCGGATTGTTCAACGGACAGAAACGAAAGGTCCTTACAACTAGAAAAGATGGTGGCTTGGTATGGAACTTGTAAGAATGGTCAACTTCAGATATATTAAAAAATGCACTTATATCAATTGGAGTCCCAAAAGCGATAATGGAGGAACTCTTATAAATGACGATATATTAAAAGAATGTCAACAAGCGAAGGAATGACTTGCGGCGTTGTTACGACTTAAAATAATTTGTACTTGGCATTAAAACTGTTTTCAAGAAGATGCGGAACGAGACTTACCGACCTTGCCTGATTTTTTCTAAGTCCCAGATCAAAATTGTCCCGCCTTCATTTCCACTTGCAAGTACCTTGCCATTAGGTGAAAACGCCAATGCAATAATATCACTGTTATTCCCAGACAAGGTTGTACTAAGATCTCCAGTATCTACTTCAATTAATCTGATATCCAATCTGTCTCCGATAACAAGTGTCTTGCTATCGCTGGAAAACGCTAATGCATAGCGCGATAAGGAGCTCAATGAGAAATAAACTTCAGTATAAAGTCGGATCAATTCATTAGTACCAAACTTCCAAAAACTAACTCCGTTTGTTGTAGCAACCGCGAGGAGTTTATTGTCTGGTGAAGATGCAAGGGCTTTAAATATGTCCTTTGAATAGGCGCTTTCTTCAAGGTTATCATGGGGTGTAAACTCGAAGTTAAGAGGGAACCCATACTTTACTTTTTTACCATCGCTTGTATATATTAGTGTTCCATCATGTGAAAATGTCAACTGATCCTTAAAGAAAGTAAAATTCTCCGTGTTTATGTTCATTGTGTTCATGGTCATACGTCTTTCACCAGTATCAATAGATCGAAAATTAATGTTATCATCGGCTTGCTTACCAAAAGTATGACTTGCAAACAAATCTCTGCTAATATCAAATGCCATTATAGTTTCGTCATTGCGACCTACCAAAGTAGATTTGAGTTGACCTGTCTCTATATCCCATTTATGAATTATTGATCCCGCAATACCGCTAATTAACGTTTTACTATCAGCAGAAAATGCCAATGCATTAACTTCTTGCCAATGTCCAGAAATACTCAAACGTTGCTGTTTAGTTGACAGATCCCAAAACCGAATCGTCCCATCCCAACTTCCGCTAACAAGAGTTTCACCGTCAGGTGAAAACGATAATGCTCTAACTCTATCTGTGTGCCCCCTAAATGTATGGATAAGGTGTCCGGAGCGTGGATTCCAAAGATGGATTGTACTATCCGATCCAGAACTGGCTAATAATTCGCCATCAGGAGAGAATGCTAATGTTGTGATGTTTTTATTATGTCCGCGCAATCTCTTTAAGAATTCACCATTACTTGCATCTAATAGAGATATTGTATCGTTAGCGTGATCAAAACGACCATAATCGCCCACGCAAGCAAGTATTTTGCCGTTCGGGGAAAACATTATGGGAGAAACTGAATCCACGTTTTTTTGACGAAAAAATATTGTTCTTCCTGTTTCAACATCCCACCAATACAGTGCCTTCTTCCCTTGAAAAACAGATCTACTAATTATAGTTTTACCGTCTGGTGAAACTGCGAACGATGTAATTTTTGTATGTCCTGTAAGGGTTTTAGAAATTGTTTTATTCGTCACATCCCAAAATCTAATTAATCCACCTGTCCTTGTACCAGTGGCTAATGTTTGTCCATCAGGAAAAAACACTAAATCTCCAGGAAGGTGGGGTTCCTCTCTTAGAATAGATAGATATCGTCCGGTGTGCGGTTCCCAAAGATGGATACCATCTAAAGCACAAATTGCTAATATTTTACCGTTTGGTGAGAACGCCAATTTGATAATCCAATCAGAGTATATTTGATTGTGCTTTTTGTTTTGAAGCAACCGAATCTCTTTTCCTGAATCAGCATCATATAGCCAAACTCCGATAGAAGTTGCTACCGCTATAAAATCGCCATCTGGTGAATGCTTTAGATCGTAAATTTGCCCTTTTCCAAGACGAAGTGTAGCGTTTTCAGGGAGTCCCCACTTCATATAGTCCTCAGTATATCCGTTTAGTGTAAACAGAATCAAGACTAACAATAAGGGAACAAGCAGTACATTTTTCATAGTTTTCCTTTATTATGCCAGGTGCTCCTTCAAAAACCGTCCAGTAAAAGACTTAACACACCTTCGCAATTTCCTCTGGCGTGTCGTGCTCCTATGCTATAATCTCAGATATGTCAAGAAGTCCCATCTTGGCTATCAGCGAATTGTTTCCGAAGTCGTTCTAACTCAGTTTCTAACGCCTGCCGCCGCTCAGTTTCCTGTTTAGCAAGTGCCTCTGCTGCTTGTCGTCGCTCTGCTTCTTCTGCTGCCATCGCCTCTGCTTCCTCTCGTAGGTGTTTTTCTTGTTCTCGCAGTTGCTGTTCTTGTTCTCTAAGTTGTTTTTCTTGCTTGTGGAATTGTTGTTCTTCCATAGAAGTTGTTATCGGAGTGCCATCAGGCAGGTACGGACGCAATAGCCTCACATGTGTCGTTAGGTCATCTTTCCATCGAAACCAGAGATTTAACGCATTACTGAACAATCCACCTTCGGCATCAGGTACAATCTCAGTATAATTCCCAGAAGTACTCCGCTGCCAACCGCGAAATTCCGCCGGTTTCCCCATTTCAGGTTGGTGGATAAAGTATTCTTGAACGCCTATTTCTGTCATATACAAGTCTACTTTTTTCTGCCGATCCAGATGTGCAGTTGAGGCAGAGAGAAACTCAAAGACAGCAACGGGCACCGCACCTTCTGCCCACGTATAGAAACTACGACGCAGTGGATATTTTTCAACACCAAACACGATGTGGACATCAGGAGCGACACATTTTGTGATGTCACCTTCGCTATAATAGATAAAACTGTCAACGGCGATGTGAACCAGATCGTTGATTGCGAAATATCGCTTGAGTTGGTCGGATAACGTAATAATCTGTTCAGCATGAAAATCGGTTTCAGCCATAGGTTCGTCGTCCTCACACGGATAGCCTTCTATGTAAATGGTTGGTTTTCCACTCGCTTTTGGAAAGATGGGCATATACTTTTTTTGTTTCATTCTGAAATCGTTTAGCGTATCCATGATTTTCTCCGTTGTGTATTAGGATAGGAACTATTTAAGCAACACTCATGCTGTTTGAAAATATCACAAAACAGTCTTATCATTTCTTTTCATTTTAACAGAAAATACATGGTTTTTCAAGGTAATTGTATGAAAACGAAAAGGCGAGGCACAAGACCTCGCCCTACAGTTCTTGAGATTGTGTAATAGCAAGAAGCCTACGCAAGATGCTCCTTCAAAAACCGACCCGTAAAAGACTTACGCACCTTCGCAATGTCCTCTGGCGTGCCTTGCGCTAAAACCTGTCCACCCTTATGTCCACCCTCCGGACCGAGGTCAATCACATAATCAGCAGTTTTAATTACATCCAGATGATGCTCAATCACAATCACCGTATGCCCAGAATCCACCAGTCGTCCGATGCTATCCAAGAGTTTTTGAATATCGGCAAGATGCAGCCCCGTAGTCGGTTCATCAAGAATATAGAGATTATGTTTTCCGCGCTTGATTTTGCTGAGTTCGTTGGCGAGTTTAATCCGTTGTGCTTCACCGCCGGAAAGGATAGGCGCAGGATGCCCAATTTTGAGATAGCCGAGTCCGAGTTCGTTCATAACACCTAACTTGTGGCAAATCAGACGTTGGTCAACAAAGAATTCAACACCATCCTCAATTGACATCTCAAGGATTTCGGATATATTCTTGCCGTTATAGGTAACCTCAAGCGTATCTTCATTGTAGCGCGCACCTTTACAAGTTGGGCAAGTAACCTCAACGTCTGGCATAAAGTGCAGCTGCGTTGTAATTGTACCTTCACCGTGGCATTCCTCGCATCGTCCGCCTTTTACATTAAAACTGAAACGTGAGGCAGTATAGCCGCGTAATTCTGCTGCAGGTGTGCTTGCAAAAAGTTTGCGGATATTGTCATAAAAACCGATGTAAGTCGCAGGATTTGAACGTGGTGAACGGCCAATCGGGGACTGGTCAATGTTAATTACATCGCTGATGTTTTCGTGCCCTTCAAGTTCATCATGCTCTCCGTAAAGTGTGCGGCTATCGTGGTAGATAGAATAGAGTCTTTTGTAAATAATCTCGTTGAGAAGCGTGCTTTTCCCCGATCCAGATGCACCCGTAATACAGATAAACGCACCTAACGGAATATCAACACTGATATTTTGTAGATTATTTTCTCTGGCACCTGTAACACTCAGAAATTTGCCGTTCATGGCGCGGCGTTCAATAGGCATCGGAATTTCACGTTTCCCGCTCATATACAGACCCGTCAAGGAATCGTCGCTCTTAATTATCTTTTCATACGGACCTTGAACAACAACATGCCCACCGTGAACACCTGGACCAGGACCCATCTCAATAATATGGTCCGCAGCACGGATTGTGCTTTCATCGTGCTCAACAACAATTACTGTATTGCCGATGTCACGCAATTTACGCAAGGTTTCAATCATCTTCTCATTGTCTTTCGGATGTAAACCGATACTCGGTTCGTCAAGCACATACAGCATGCCCATCAACCCCGAACCGATTTGAGTTGAAAGACGGATACGTTGCGATTCACCACCGGAAAGCGTCGCTGAACGTCGATTGAGATTTAGATAGTCAAGACCGATTCCAAGCAGTAATTCAATGCGGGTGACCAATTCTCTGGTAACACGTTGACCCGCTTCGCGCTGTTTTTCAGGTAAGTCCGTGATTTCAGATAAGAAATCGCGTAATTGTTCAAGATGCAATTCACCTACATCGTGGATAGTTTTGTCATCAATGGTAACAAGGAGGCGCTGTCGTTTAAGTTTCATGCCGTGGCAATCGGGACAAGTGTGTTCAACCATCACTTTTCGGAGATAATCCTCCATCCCTGAATGTGCCTCGCCCTGTTTCCGGTAATTCCGATAACGCCTGTCAATGCGGGTGATAATGCCATCAAAACGGACAGGCATGCCGATATGCTTTTCCCGCATCGGTTTTGCGTCTGGTGCTTGACAGAGTGGAAATTCCTCTCCCCGTGTGCCGTAAAACACAATATCCACAATCTCGTCTGGAAGGTCGGCAAAAGGCATATCCAGATCAATCTTATAGTGTTGGGCAAGACTATACATCATCCTCCCATCCCATCTGTCTGGCTCATAGTTAAAGGCTTGCTTGACAAACGCACCATCAGCAATGCTTCTTGTTTTGTCGGGGACGAGTAGATTAGGATGGACCTGTAAGTAGGTGCCGAGACCGGAACAAGTTACGCAAGCACCGGTTGGCTCGTTAAAGGTAAAATGATGTGGGCCTAATTCGCACATCAACACACCGTGTTCAGCACAGCCAAAATCTGCCAGTAGTTCGTCAACGTCAACATCTTCGTCATCCGGCGGTTGCACATGAAAACGCAGAAAACCTTCACCGACCAACATAGCATGTTCAAGTGCAGCTAAAATTTGTTTATCAACGTCTTTTTTGATGAAGAATTTGTCAACAATAACCTGAATGTCGTATTCCTTATCTTGATCTAATTCTATTTCTTCACTGATGTCGTGTTCAACACCGTCAATGCGAACATGTCTGCAGCCTTTAGTCCTAATATCGTCAAAGAGGTATTCATAATCTTCGCCATAAATCTTGAAGACAGGGGCGTGGATTTCTACTTCGGTGTCGTCAGGGAAAGAAAGTAGTCGCTCTAAAATTTGATAGTGAGAACGGATCGGAATTTCTGTCTCACAATATGGGCAATGTGATAAACCGATAGTGGAGAAAAGCATTCGCAGGTAGTCTTGCAAATCGGTCATCGTTCCCACGGTGGAACGCGGGTTCGCTGTAATCGTTTTCTGTTCAATTGAAACAACAGGCGACAACCCATCAATAAAATCAACGTCAGGTTTTTTCAACTGTGTAATGAACCTTTTGGCATAGGTAGACATCGATTCAAGGAATCGGCGTTGCCCCTCAGCATAGACAGTGTCAAACGCTAATGAGGATTTTCCCGACCCACTAATGCCCGTAACAACGACGAGTTGATCGCGTGGTATCTCTAATTCTATATTTTGTAGGTTATTTTCTCGCGCTCCTTTAACTGAGACCGTTTGCCTCATGTGTTTCCTCCTTGCTTATTATAAATCCAAATTGAAAAAATGTCCGGTGTGAATGGTCTTGTTATATGTAGTGATTGAAATAGGAATTATCTAAATTATACCATACAAATTTACGAAAAAATAACTGTTATAGTTACGTGGGAAAAGTGTTGTTTGTAGTCGCGCAATTTATTACGCCTTTACCACTATGATCCGCGACCTTCGTTTTTCCAATCCATCACCTCTTGAACTGTTCCAACTGGAAATTTAGCTCTCAATGTTATCAATCTTGAATATGCTTCATTCGCGTTTTTCTTCTCAATATCAGGGGGCGGCAGCATGACTGCGACTACTTTTCCTCTATTTGTAATTGAAAAACTTTCTCCATTTTCAACCCGCTTTAGAAGGCTTCATAAATGGCTATTTCAGTCATTTTATGCTCCTGATTTTAACAGATATGGAAATCATTCAACATCCAACTCTCGTATTATAGATGTTAGATCCCATAATAGTATGATATCATCAAAGCCAAAACTGGCAATGGTATTCCCATCAGCACTAAAAGATAAACCCGTAATATCTCTTGAATGTCCAGGAAGCGTTTTTATCCGTTCTCCAGTACGTAAATCCCATAGGTTTATAATTTCAGTATCGTACCTTGAATTCATCCCAGGAACTTCAGTTGCCAATGTTAAACCGTTAGGGTAAAACATAACATACCAGAAAATACGTTTATCGCCAGAAATTGATTGTATTTGCTGTCCGGTATCTATATCCCATAAACGGACTGTTCCATCTTTACCTGTACTTGCTATTGAACGATCATCAGGACTAAAGTTTATACTGGTAATAGCATCTGCATGACCATCTAATGCCTGTTCCTCTTTCCATGTAGAAACATCCCATAGACGGATATTTCCTTTCTTATCACCGGAAGCAAGTTTACTACCATCCGAATTGAACATTAAGACCATTATCGAATTAGAATGTGTATTACGCTCGGTATCTCCCCCCTGATCTGTGAGAGTCTTATGTTTTCCTGTGCTTACATCCCACATTAGGATCGTTTCGTCATGTCCTCCGCTGATAAGTGTCTCTCCATCAGGACTAAATGCCACACTTTCTATTAGATTATCATGACCTGTTAGCGTCTGTGTGTGCCTACCGGTAGCAACATTCCACAAACGAATCGTCTTATCTTCGTATGAAGAACTCCAACTCGCGAGTATAGTGCTATCCATATTAAACACAACACGTTTAATCCGTCCTTTATTGTCTTTTATTGTTCGCTTGTGTTCACCAGTATCAGCATTCCAAAACCGAATTAACCCATCCTTACTTGCAGTCCAACTCGCTATTGTTTCTCCATTTGGACTAACCAGAACGTCATTAGCCCATGTGCCATTAGAGCTATTTGTCTTCCCCATAAGTGTATGCAACCGTTTCGTACCGGTATCAAACAGAGATATAGCTCCGTCAGTTTCTGAAATGACGACTTTCTCTCCTTTCTGAACGAAAGCAATACTATAGATATCATGCTGAGTCCGATCATGACTATCCCTTGGATTAAGATTTGAAATAGTCCTCTGAAGTTTCCCTGTCATAATATCCCATATACGAATGTCACCTGGATAATCTACAGTTGCCAGCGTTTTTCCATCAGGACTAAAAGATGCATTCGTAAGGTAACCGGTATATCCGGTGAAACCTCTACGTTTACCTGATGCTATATCCCACATTCGAATTTCGTAACCTTTAACCAAACTAAGAATCGATTTTCCATCTGGACTAAACAGAATATCTTCTACTCCACTTATATAACCTATCTCCTCGTTGTCTTCATTTTTATCGGAAAAAGTCTGTTTAAGTTTACCAGTCGTTGAATCCCATAGGTGGATCGTTCTGAATTCGCCTGCGGTGATGAGTATACTTTGATCCGGACTGAAAAACGTCCTTTTTATCTTTTCTTTTATTTCTATCTTATCGGATATAACACCTTGAATTGCAAATGGTAGTTTCAGTTCCTCTGAGGTAATATCCCAAAAATTAATCGTCATATCCCTGCTTACACTAATCAGTGTGCTTCCATCCGGACTGAATGATAAGAAAGTAATATTATCTTGGTGACCTGTTAGCGTTCGTATGTGTTTCCCTGTTTTAACATCCCACAAACGTATTGTCTGATCATGACTCCCACTTGCTATAATTTTGTTATCTGGACTATATGCCAAACAGGATATATAGTCTTCATGTCCTTTGAGTATATGTTTGGTATTTGTCTGAGTATCCCATATATGGATTTTATCAAAAAGTGTTGTCGCAGAAGTGTTCCCGTCTGAACTGGGTGTCCCATAGCGTGGAAAATCATGCCTCTTTTTTGACGTTTTCTTGATTTTCCGTAAAGTAACATCCCAATGAGTGATTTTATGGCTGAACCTCTCCATCCCTGCAAGAACTGTCCCATCATGATTAAAATACAGTTTCTCCATTTCTTGATTACTTCGAGATAACAATGCTTGTTCCTGATATGTATCAGTATCATATACCCAAATACCAATGGTAGTCGCAACTGCAAGTATAGATCCGTCAGGTGAATATTGCATATCATTGATACGCCCCTTTCCAAGACGGGCAATTGCACCATCTGGTAACTCCCATTCTGCGTACTCTTGAGCATATATATTGAGTATGCCGATTTGAGGAAGAAGGAGTAACAAGCTAATTATAGATAGTACTGTTTTTATCATTTATAAGACCTCCATTCCATTCTCACCATAACGATTTGTTCCGACTATATTATTTTAGTTTACAATCTCCGTGTTCTCGTCATTGTTCCTCTGAAATAACACTGTCAAATCCCACAAAAGTGTTGTACCATCACCAGAACTAACAAGAGTCTGTCCATCTGAACTGAATTTTAGGTAAGAAACATGACCTATATGTCCATTAAAAGTCTTAATTCGTTTGCCTGTAGTAACATCCCATACATTGATCACGCCATCAACACGTCCGCCTACAAGCAGAGTACCATCAGGACTAAACGATAACTGAACGATCTGCCTTATATAGTCTTTATCATACCCACCGATGATATACTGATTGTTAAGAATACTTATTTCCTCTCCAGTATCAACATTCCACAAATAGATACTTCCGTCTATATCTGCCTTCGCCAACATTTTATATTCTGAATTTAAAGCTAAAAAACTAAACGAACTTGGTTTTTCAGGAATTATCTTTTTCTGTTTGCTTGTAGTAACATCCCACAGAACAATTTCTGAATCAGTACAATATGCAAGCATACTCCCATCAGAACTGATTGGTATATTAACAGGAAATTGAATTGTGTATTTAACTTGTTTAGATAATGTTGTATGTGATCCTGTCTCTAAATTCCACAGATAAAGGGAGTATGGTTGATCTTCCTTTTTATTCCTCGATAATGCGAAATTTCCATCTGGACTGAACACTATATCCCTACTATATACACCTACTTTAAAACTATTCTTCTGTTTACCCTTTTTAATATCCCATAGACGAACCATCTTGTCATCACCGTAACTGATAAGTGTTTCATCATCTGCAAACTGAATATGGGTAACTTGATCAGAATGTCCTCTCAACGTCTTTTTATGTTTTCCCGTGTCAACTGTCCATATCCGGATAGTCTTATCCAAACCTCCACTTGCCAGAGTCTTTCCATCTGGACTGAAGGATAGGCTATACACCTGCTTCTTATGACCCCTGAGTATAGTCTGCACTTCCTGTGTGTTTAAATCATAGAGAATAATGTTATTCTTTCCATAAATCATTGCGGCAATTATTCTATCTTTACTAAACACTATATTCTTTGAAGCAAATCCACCACCATGTCCAACAATCGTATTCTTATGTTTCCCTGTGTTAAGATCCCACTGATGAATAATTCCATCCCTACTTACGCTTGCTAAAGTTTCTCCGTTTGGACTGAAGGAGATTCTATGCAGATATTTAGAATTTGTTTTGAAAGTGTGCTTACGTCTTCCAGTGGCAACATTCCATACGCGTATTGTTTTGTCTTCACTTGCGCTGGCAATACGACTACCATCACGACTGAAGGTTAAACTTGAAATAGGTTTCTTATGTCCTTTTAAGGTCTTATGTAATGTTTCTGTTGCAGCATTCCACAAACGGACAGTCTTATCCCAACTTCCGGAGGCAATCATCTTCCCGTCAGGACTGAATGAGACACATGTGATACTTTCCTTATGTGCATCATTTATTTCCTGCTGTTTTTTAGTATTTAAATCCCCGAATCGGATTGTCTTGTAATTTCCATTAACCACCGATATCCTATCTGAGTGCAATGTGATATCAGATTGGCGTTCTAAATGTATATTCCAATCCTGTTTATGCACTCTTTTTTCTACATCCCAAATATGCAAACCATAATCATCCCAACAAGTTAATGTTGTCCCATCCGGACTGAAATTTACACCGAAATTTACACCTATTATACCTCTCCTATGTCCCATAAATGTATGCATGTGTTTACGGGTTTCAACATTCCACAAACGAACCAATTTATTTCCACATGCAGCCGCAAGTGTTTTTCCGTCATGACTGAATCCTATAGCATTCACACCTTCTCCGTCCTTAGTAAGGAGTGCGAGTTCATTACCACTATTCGAATCATAAAGCCAAGTTCCCGTTGAACTCGCAATAGCGAGTATAGTACTGTCTGGAGAATACGCCAAGCCTTTTACAATTCCCTTACCGATACGTGCTTTCACACCTTTCGGTAAATGCCATTGTAGAGTATTGAATTGTGCCGTATTCACATCAAGTAGATCCGGTGTTGAAGGATAACGAAATAGCCAAATAGCTACAACTATCACGATAACCAAAATTATAATAACTAATGCATTTTTCATCTCATCACATCCTTTACTACTTACAAAAATGGATTTTCAACATCGTAATAATAGGCAGGCTCTTCCACGGAAACCTTACTGTCCATAGTCAATCGGATAGGTGAAGAAAATTGCTCCAAAATCTCCTTACGGGAAAGCCATTCACACGCCATACAAATCCATAGCTGACGATGACCGAAGTGATCGTAAATGTCTGACAACGATTGTTCCCCTCCCGCATCCTCTAAAAAATCGAGTAACGGTTTAAAAAACGTTTGTGCGTTATCTTCTAAATATGTGTCAATCTGTTGTAACACTTTGCCAAGGTTTTCCTCATTTTTCGGTGCATTGATAATATTGGTAAAAATAGCGTTAAAAAACTCAGGATTGTGTTTAAGTGCTTGATAAATCACTTTTCGTTTTGGGGTTTCACCATGCCTGATGGTTTCAAGACGCGCTAATTCTCTCACTGCGGACATTAAATAATGGAACGTATAATTGTAATCTTTCTTGACATAAAACCACTTTTCCGTTTTGTCAAGGACCGTAGTTACACCGCTGGCTGCGTTAAATAGTTGGGATTCCTTATCACGTTTGCCGATGACATCAAGGTTTTTATGCAAATCAGTAAGAGACGGGTCTTTAGTAAAAAGTATCTTACTTTGAGACATGATAGAAAATATTCCACTCCCTTGTAAGTTCCTTTCCATCAACTTTTTATAAGCACTTCGGGGTTGGAGTCTTACTCGGATCGGTATGCCATCTTCAACTAATTGACACTCTCTTTGTTGAAATTTCGTGCCGTCTCTCATAATGAGCGAAATATTAACATTCGTTTTTTCCCACACGTTATCTTCTGCCAAATTACTGGTGAGAATAGCCGCAACGATATAACGATCTTCAGCAATAGTATCTGTAAACTTTTCTACTGCATCTTCAATTTGAGGGTGAATATCGGATTTGAGACGTGGTGGATGTAATTCGGGTTCGGAATCATCAGAATAATAAGCGGGTTCCTCTACTGCAATTTGGCTTTTGACAGTAAGCTTCATCGGGGCAGAAACCTGCTTGATAATACCTTTCCATGTTAACCATTGGCATATCATATCAACGGACGCATCGCGAAATTTTGAATGAAAATGAGCATTCATCTCTGAATTTGTCCGAGGTCCTTTTTGCTCTGCAAGATAATCCAGAATCGGTTGGAAGATAAACTGACGCTCGTCAATGTAGGCATTGATTGCATCCAGTGCTTCTTGAAGAACTGGCTCGTTTTTTTCACAATTAATTAGGTCAGTATAAACATAATTAAAAAAATCGGGGTTGTATTCAAGAGCGGGTTGGATGACTTCTCGTGCAGGAATCTGATTGTTCAATAACACCTCTATCCGTGCTAATCCTTGCACAACACCAAGAAGTGACAAAAAAGAAGTAATCACATCTTCATTAACGTAAAACTGTTTTTCGGCATAGATAAGCGATGGCAAGGTTTCAGCGATGACGTTTAGCACTTGGAGTTGTTTATCTCGCTCCCCGATACTATCACGGCTTGCATTTTTATCGTACCATTCATTGATTGAGTCATCGCGTGAGAATAGAAGCGTGCTATGAGAAAAGTAGGAGTGCATGAATGAACCCTGCTGTGCACTCTCTATAGATCGTTTAAAAGAACTACGCGGAGACAAACCTGCGTGTATGTTCACGCCATTTTCCACAAGTGAGAAAAACGATTGTGTCGGACGGATGCCATCTTGACCAATGATTTCAACGTCCAAATCCGATCTTTCCCACACCTGGGCATGGGAGAAACTACCCGCAACTATTGCGGCGAGGATATATGGATCTTCCTGTACCCTTTCGACAAGTGAATCTACTGCTTCATAATACTGTTGTTCGACAGCATCTTGAGATTTCATGATTCGTTCTCCTATCCAATATCTTATCTGTGTTTTTTGAGTAATTTCGGTTTTTTCGGCAGAAAATGGATGTATATTGCCTGAGTGAATCTTTAGTGATACGTATGCTTCTGCCGATATACCTTACCACCTTTTATAACAACGATAGGTTCAAGTTTTTGCCTACAGATTTTAGCCTTGCCGCGAGCATCAACCAATTGGAATTCCCCGTCGCGCATCTCAAATACAACAGCATCTCCCCACGCACCTGCAGCCAATGTTCCAACCTGTCCTGGCATTAATATCGTGTCTGCGGGAACACTGGTCACTTTTGCCAAAGCATCGTCAAGCGACATGCCGAGGTAAAGGAATTTGTTTACAACATTGACCAGATCGTAAACCGGACCGTTTATATTATAGACATGCAAATCCGATGAAATTGTTGTCGGTTCAACACCCTGTTCCATCGCTTTTTCAACGACATCCCAACTGAAAGATCCAGCACCATGCCCAACGTCAAAGATAACACCGCGTTCAATCGCTGCATGCACAGAATCTCGAATTTTGCCATTTTCATCTAAAATACCGCAGGCCATATCATGGAAGCAGTGCGTAAGGATATCCCGCTTACCCATGACTGCCAAGATGTCATCTATGGATTGACACCATGCATCTTGCGGGTGAACCATCATCGGAAGTCCAGCTGCGTCAGCAGCTTCACGTGCTTTATGCAGTGGTTGCATGCCCGCTCGCGCTCCGACGATAGATTCGCGTGTCAATCGCACCTTGACACCAAGAATTATATCACGGTGCTGCTCTATCATTCGGCATGCTTTGTCAACATCTGCATAGTCTGGATTTTCTAATTCGCCAATCTCCCGTGTCAGCATCCCTTGTGATGAGATATTCAACTGTGCAAGTATTCGGGTGTCGCTTACATCTATAACATATTTACGAAATCCTGGGAAAGTGTCTGCACCTGCTGATCCAGCATCTACAACTGTCGTTGCACCACGTGCTAAACATGTCGGATCGGGCTCAATGCCGAAATGACTAACACCGTGGAAAACATGCACGTGCAAATCAATCAAACCAGGGGTAACGTAACACCCATCGGCATTTATCACGTCTCGTGCTTCAGAAGTAGGAATTTCGTCACTTACAGTTGAAACGCAACCATCCGTGAATGCTACATCTCTGTGGGCATGGATACCTTGCGCAGGATCAATTAAAGTTCCATTTTTGATAATCAAATCGTAATTCATTAGGGATTGTTCTCATTCTCCTCAAATAGTAGTTTCAACTGTTCACGAACCGCTTGACGCACCATTTTACAAGTCTGCATTGCATGCATCGCATCGTTTGCTGTGGCAGAATCACTTGGAAAATGAGTATCCACTACATGCCTTGAAAGGTTAGAAAGGTCTGACTCCCAAGTTGACCAAGACGGAATAAAAGGCACAATCAGATCCAATAATTCTTTTAAATTGTGTTTTCTTGTAAAAGGAACGTTTGAATTTTGGATCCATGCCTTCAGATACTTTTCAACACACTGTTGAGCATAGAAACAAATAATACGATATATTGGATTCTTCCCTTGCCAAATCATTTTAGCCACCGAAAATTCATCTTCAGCTCTTTCTACCCACTCCAAAGTTATAGTTAAAATCAAAAATATCTTTACATTTTTTGGATTTTTGTGATAATAGTT
>JAPPMR010001019.1 GCA_028818995.1 Candidatus Poribacteria bacterium
TTTTTATTAATTTTAAATAAATATTTCGTTAAGGGGCGAGGTTAGTAAACCTCGCCAGCATTAGGTGTACATATCTGTTGGCGAGGTTTCCTAACCTCGCTAAATTACCCAATTTATTTGTTAAATTTCATGTAAACGCGCCTGCCAATAGCGTTCAAGTTATTATATGTTTTACTATAGTGTATTAAATTAAGGAGAAAGTTTTTGAAGAAATATCTAAGTAGATTTATAAAACGTTTTTGCCATAATACAATGATGTGCAAAGGTTTGCTTACACCATTGATGTTTGTGTTAATAGTTAATTTTACATTGAGTCTTTTTTGGACGAATTTTGCTGACGCTCGACCTGAGTTTGCGGCTGAATTAGATAAGGACTGTAATTTCTGCCACATTGACCCTGCAGGTGGTGGTCCCCGAAATCGCATCGGTGAAATTTTTGAAGAGAACTATTTTGAGTTTCCCGAAGATTTTGACATGGAGGCTGTCACCGAAGAAGCGAAGGAGGTTGTCAAACAACTTACGACTTCACTTGATCTGCAGACAGCTTTTATCAAAGACATGCATGCAAATGGAGATGACGGCGCGGTAGCTGGGTGCAACTCATGCCATTCCTCAGTAGATAGTTTTCTCCTCATGCAGGCTGAGGTGACATTCAACGCGCAAGCATCAGAGCACATTAGATTAACTTTATCAAACAACGTTGGCACTACCCTAAATGCTTTCGCTACAGTAGATGCTATTCCAAAACACCTCTATGCCAAAGTGGGACAATTCCGTTTGCCTTTTGGTATCAAACAGAAGGATCATAATATCCTTGTCCGAGAAGGCTACGGTCTCGGTTCTAACAAGCGAGATGTTGGAGTTGAACTCGGTGGTAGTTTAGGAAAAGCGTTCTACAATGCGGCATTTTTTAACGCTGGCAATGCAACGGCAAAAGGTTTACTCGGCACTGTTGGGGGGCAACTCGGTCCAATTCGTGCTGGAGTTTCCTGCATTTTTGAACAACCTGGCGAAGAGTGGGAACGTCTTGTTGGTGCATTTCTGACAGCCTCTTACGGTGGCTTGAGTTTAGAAGGTGAATTTAACTTTGGAAATGCCGGAGAGACCACCTCTTTCGCACCCGATGCTGTTGATTCAAAGGGATACTATTTCGGAGCAAAGTACCGTGTTTTTCCGCAGTTGACTGTAGCAGGACGCTACGGATTGTTTGATCCGGATAGAACTATTTTAGGTGACGCTGGAAAACGGTTAACATTTATTGCTCAATATAATTTTATGGAAAACGGCGCAGTTTCACTGTTTTATTGGGCAAACCTACCGAATGCTGACCGAAAATCTGACAAGGAAATCAGCAGCAAAAGTGCGTTAAGACAACTTCAAGGTAGCAATCAACTTATTGTGATGTCACGGTTTTGGTTTTAGATTGTAGTGCTTTGTCAACATATTATTGCAGGTCGTGATTCGGAGATCGCTCCTACTAAAATGTCCCTTCTTGTAGGAGGGAACTCCGGGAATGCCTAAATAGCATTCATACCGTTGATTTCTTGATTTGGATTCCCAACTACATTCAAGAACCATCAATTTACTTTGACTAAGCAGTAAGAGATTTCTTCAACATTTTAGAAATAGGTGTGTTTATTTTTACACATGGTAAATTGTTACCTCTATCTTTTTAGCATTCTATTTAGAGTCATGAAACGTTAATTTGAAATAACACATTTCTGTTTTGACTGGCTATGAAGGACAAACATTAAGATTAAGATAATGTTAGGTTAGAGTGAAAATCTTCTAAATGCTTTGATTTTAGTGTCCTGCTGTAGTTTCTGTGTATTCTTATATGAAGGAGATAAAACCATTAAAGACTAAACGATTTTAGAATGCCTTTTAGAAAATGTAAATTTTGGCACGAAAATTGCTCAATACCTCCATAAACGATAGAATGACCTTTAGAGATATGGATGAAATTCAAACTTTAGGAGACATTTTACGATGGCATCTAAAAAACTTTTAATCGGTATTGTTGCACTTCTCTCTTTACTTATTTTGATTATCGGTTCGCTCTATATTCATAGTTTGGTATCGGGAGCAAAAACGCGTGTCATAGTTAAATCTATTACGCCGAAGGGCGAAAATGTTTCGCCATGGGCTGATTTCACATTTACGTTTTCGGAACCAGTAGTTGATAATTCGCTAATCAATACTGAATTGCCGGATCGTGCAGTTCGGTTCACCCCTACTATTAAGGGATCCGCACGTTGGATAGCGCGCGACACAGTTCGCTTTTATTTAGAAAGTCCCTTAGCTCCCTCCGCAAGCTACACCGTAGAACTTGCACCAAAGTTACGACAAAGTTCCCTTGGCTTTGCCATTACCGGCGATAGAAAATTCACTTTTGCAACAGAACCTTTCCGCATACAAAACAGACGCCTTGAATTTAAATACACGAAGACACACGCAAGGGCTGTTGGAAGCATAACCTTTAATTATCCTGTTAACATCGCTGATTTGCGTGCTAATCTATCTATCCGACTTCAAGAGGATGTTGAAATTCCCTATACACTTCAACCGCAAAACGGTGTTGCCAGAGAAATTAAATTAGAAACTGAAGAAATACCGCGCCTGCTTGGAAACCAAAACCTAAAAATCCGAATTGAGAAAGGATTCAAATGCACAGGCGGACAGATCGGGTTAAAAGAAGCAAGCGTTAAATCAATGACCTTGACTGGACGAGGCACACTTGGTGTTACGTATGCCAATGTCCGAGAGACTTCGGGGAGACCGCATATCAAGCTTCGATTCAGTTCGCGTATACCGAGTGACACGGTGCAACCGTATATTCATATAAAACCTGAGTTAGATACGCAAATTATCACACGGTATGGCGAGATCGAAATACATGGTGATTTTAAGCGACGCAGTAGATACGAAGTTACTGTTCAAGAAGGCTTAACAGCACCCGATGGTTCTGTGTTAAAGAAACCGTATACTGTCCAACTGACGATTCCAGATGTCCCTCCTCAAGTACGTTTTGCTGGAAATGGGTTTTTCCTAACCCGGAATCAGAAGATGAACCTCGGTTTAGCAACAATTAATGTGCAAAACGTCAATTTACAAATTGAAAAGGTCTTCGGTAATAATCTTATTTACGCTTCTAAGATCGGAAACTGGAGACCTTGGACAAGCAATTTAGGGAAGCCAATTCATTCCAGCACGCTTGCTATTAACTCAAAGTTGAACGAGGAAGTAACAACACCTATTGATTTGGGACAGTACCTGGACGATAAATATGTTGGCATCTTTAAAGTTACTGCTCAGAGACCGAATGACTATAGGGCGCGTGCAACGCAATGGGTCATGTTGACAGATATCGGTATCATTGCTAAAAGGGCAGGTGATGAGTTATGGGTTTGGGCCAATTCTCTCTCTAACTTAAAACCTATTCCACAAGCAACAGTAAAATTAATCAGTGATAACAATCAAACGCTCCTGACAGGAAAAACAAATTGGGAAGGTTTTATTAAGTTTTCTTCAGTAGCACAAAAAACTGACGGCTTTACCCCGTTTATGTTAACTGTGGAAAAATCGGACGATCTTTCTTTTATTCAGTTAAATCGGCATCAACTTTCCACTGGCGATTTCAATGTTGGTGGTTCTGCATACTTAGAAACAGGCTATGAAGCATTCCTCTATACGAGTCGCGGTGTTTATCGTCCTGGCGAGAAAGTTTCACTTGCTGCAATTGTACGTGGAAAGCGAAATGTAACACCTCCCACGCTTCCAACCCACATACAGATTTTGGCACCTGACGGGCGAGTTATCAATGAATTTAATCAAAATACGGACAGACGTGGTGGGTGTGAAGTAACAATTCCTTTAGCTGCTTATGCACAGACAGGCGGCTATATAGCTAAAATGAACGTTGCTGGTAAAGAGATTGGACGTGTGCCGTTTCAGGTAGAAGAGTTCATGCCTGATCGAATGAAAGTGACTGTTACGACAGATAAACCTGAATATGACTTGGGTGTTGAGGTTGGGATGGATGTTTCAGCTGTCAATCTGTTTGGACCTCCCGCTGCTAACCGAAAAGTAACAGCATCTTATATGCTTGAGGCTGTTCCGTACGTTCCGACTGAAAAATGGCGTTCTTTTCACTTTTCAAGTACCATCCCATTTGAGAAACAGCGGATTACTTTGGAAGAAACCAAGACAGATGCTGAAGGTAAAGTGCATTATAAATTTGTGTTGCCAGACACTGTTAAGGCACCTTCTCAGTTGAATGGGGTTTTGACAGCAACAGTGAGCGAACCCGGTGGTAGAGCTGTTACGGCATCACACCGCGTAATCGTTCACCCGTATTCGCATTATGTTGGTCTCAAAATGTCAAAGACTGGAGTCATCAAACCTAATGAAGAAGTTTCCCTTAACTATATTGCCGTGGATAAAAATGGAAACGTAGTAGCCGGCAGGGACTTAACACTCACCGTTTACAAAGTCCATTGGAATACTATACTGCGCCGCAACGCACAAGGACGTTATGAGTATGTGTCAGATGACCAAATTACTTCCTTGGAATCCCATCAATTTGTCTCAACGGCAGAAATGGGCACATTCACTTTTACGCCTTCTGAATATGGTGAATACCGTGTGCACCTCGAAGATACTGCCTCTGGTGCCAAAACAGAAGTTAAAGTGGAAACTACCGGTTGGGGATACGTGCCTTTATCAATGGAAAATCCGAGTCTCCTTGAGATGACTTTAAATAAACAAGCATATCAACCCGGAGAAACAGCGAAACTTCAAATTAAAGCACCATTCCCTGGCAAACTGTTACTGACAATGGAGCGAGATAAGGTCTTGAGTTACCGAACTGTCAACCTAAAAGGGAATACAGCCAGTTTGAATATTCCAGTCGTACGGGGTTATAAACCAAACATTTATCTTTCTGGTACAGTAATTCGGTCAACAGATTCATTGGAGGAACACGCACCGGTTCGTGCTTTCGGCGTCATTCCTCTAAAAATAGACGCTGAACCCAACCGCTTCGCTATTGATTTGGATGCTCCTGCGGAGATTCGCCCGAATAGCGATGTGACTATCAAGTTTCGTGTACGGGGAAAACAGAGCGCGTTCTCACATGTTACCATCGCTGCAGTTGATGAAGGGATACTTCAGTTGACCGGTTTTCGCGCACCTAATCCGCACGGTTACTTTTACCGTCAGCGTGGACTAAAAACACGCGCTTACGATCTTTATTCTGCAATTTTGCCTGAAATTGAGACTGTTCAGGGTGATTCCAGCGCAGGTGGTGACCAAGCTGCTCGCTTGAGTGGACGCGCGAAACGGCTTAACACTACCAGTGTCATGCGTGTGAAACCAGTCTCACTCTGGTCAGGTATTCTGAAAACAGATCGCTACGGAAAAGGTACAGCGACTTTTCAAATTCCGCAGTTCAACGGAACATTACGGTTAATGGCTGTGGCTTTTTCTGGTGGATACTACGGTGCTGCTGAGAAGTTTACAATAGTTCGTGAACCGGTCGTCCTAACGCCGACGTTTCCTCGGTTCCTTTCAGGCGGAGATCGCATCCAATTCCCTGTGAGTGTTCACAACGGCACCGGTAAAGATGGTGAATTTCAAGTAGAATTGCAAGCGACAGGTGATGTCCAATTCATATCTACGGAGACGGAAACAGAACCTAAAGTCCAGAAACATTTGGTTCAGAAGCAGGTGCAAATCAAAGCTGGTAGTGAGGAACAACTTGTATTTGATCTACTTGCTCACGATTCAATTGGTAAAGCTACGTTCAAATTGACCGCTTCAGGGAACGACGAAAACACACAGATGTCTGTTCAGCTCCCGCTTCGGTCAGCTGCGCCACCGGTAACTGAAACGGGAAATGGCACAGTGAGCGCGAATAATACTGCAGACTTCGTTTTTCCCTCGAATTTAATAGCCAATTCTTCCGAATTTACGCTTACTGTGTCTCCGTTCCCCACGATTGAATTTGCTGGTGGGCTTCAATATCTGCTTAAGTATCCTTATGGGTGTATTGAGCAAACGACGAGTCGAGTTTTTCCACTGCTCTATTTTAGCGATGTTGCAGGTGCTGTTGAACCTGAACTTGCTGCTGATGGACGCATTGATCAATATATCACTGCTGGTATCAATAGACTTGAAAGTATGCTCACATCCCAAAATCATTTTGCATATTGGCCCGGTGGGAGTTATATAAACCACTGGAGTAGTGTGTATGCTTCTCACTTTTTAGTTGAAGCACGGAAGGCAGGCTATGAAGTTTCTGAACGTGTCTACACAGGATTGCTTAGCGGATTAAGACAGCAAGCGAAACAGATATCAAGCACTCAAAAGTCTGTTAATGATTCTAATAGATACAAAGTTGAGCGTGCGGTCTATGCCTGTTATGTCTTGGCAGCAGCGGGTGAACCTGAAAAAGGTGTGATGCACTACTTCAAAAATAATCTTCTCAGTAGTCTCACAAACTATAGCCAGTTTCAATTGGCGGGTGCTTTTGCACTCAGTGGCGATTTAGAAACAGCACTCTCCATGTTACCTATTTCTATTCCATCTCAAAACGGTGGAAACCGCCAATCCGGGCATAACTTCAACTCACCTACCCGCTCACAGGCTATTATACTTGACGTGCTTGCAGAGGTTAACGAAAACCATCCGTCAATTCCGACGCTTGTTAGCGACCTGAGTAAGGCTGCGTCTCAAAGAAAACGGTGGGGAACAACCCAAGAGAATGCGTTTGCTTTTCTCGCCCTCGGCAAAATTCTGAAGAAGAAAATGGATGGAAACTATATAGGTAAGATCACTATCAATGATACTCACCTTGCTGATTTCGATTCAACGACACCTTCAATTCGATTAACAAATGACGATTGGGATGGAGCACAAGTGAAAATCTCTATTGAGGGAACAGGCAATTGCTATTACTATTGGTCAGCCTTCGGAATACGTCGTGATTCCTATATTGAGGAATATGACCGAGATTTAGAGGTGCGCCGCCGCTATCTTAATCAAGATGGAATTCCGTATGATAATGAATTCCAACATGGTGATTTAGTGATAGCAGAAGTTACGGTGAAGGCACTTAACTGGAATCTTGAAAACGTGGTAGTTGTAGACATGTTGCCAGCCGGTTTTGAAATAGAGAACGCGAGATTGGCATCGCGTGCAGGAATCTCCTGGTTGAAAACGCAGGATTTCAAACCTGATTACGTTGATATTCGCGATGATCGGCTTATCTTCTTTGGTGCTTTCCCACGTCAGCGAGAGCGAAAATTCCATTATGCCCTTCGAGCAGTAACACGCGGGGAATTTACTTTGCCACCTGTTACAGCAGAAGCGATGTATGATCCCGCGAATTCTTCGGTCGCTGGTAGCGGAAAGATCAAAGTGATTGAGTAATTTGTAATCAGATTCGTATTTATTCTAAGCCCACATTCATAGGGCAAGCATGGAAGAGCAGGAGGGTTTTTCCTCTTCCCTCCACTCTCCATCATCACAACCAACAATGAAACTGACAAAATCCTATCTTTCCCATTTGTGGACTCTTCGACTTCTCAAATTTGTAAAAATCGTTCAAAAAAGATGGTATGTCTTTGCATTATCATTAATTCCATTCTGTCTTTTTGTGCTTGCTAACTGGTGTTTCCCATTGCCTACTAAAAAACTCCAACCTCCGTCATCAACGGTTGTGCTTGATAGAAACGGTGAATGGCTCCGTGCTTTTACCTCATCTGACGACATGTGGCGGTTGCCTGAAACTTCTCTTGATGCTATCTCTCCTCGGTTCCAAACTGCCATGTTAACTTATGAAGATAAGTGGTTTTATCACCATTGGGGTGTCAATCCTGTTTCACTTGTCGGTGCAACTATTGACAATCTCAAAGCAGGCAAAATTGTCCGGGGCGGTTCTACAATCACTATGCAATTAGCGAGGCTTATGGAACCAAAGGATCGCACGGTACCGAATAAACTTATTGAGATGTTTCGCGCACTGCAATTGGAACTGACTTACACAAAATCTGAGATTCTGACATATTACTTCAATATGTTACCTTATGGTGGAAACATTGTCGGTTCAGGTGCGGCAGCGCGTCTTTATTTCAATAAACCACAAAGTGCACTCAGTCTTGGAGAGGCTGCACTTTTAGCAGCGATACCAAATTCACCCGAACGCTTACGCCCGGATCGTTTTCCAGAACGCGCGCGCATGGCAAGAAAAAAGGTGTTGCTACGCATGCGAGATGCTAAAAAAATATCTGCACAACGACTTCAAGAAGCATTACAGGAGCCGATCCCGACAGAGCGATACCCGTTACCTTTTGAGGCACCGCATCTGTCTCGATTTCTTGTCAAAGAGCGACCATCCCAACATATAAGCAAGCAGCGGATACAGACAACAATTGATCGGCGATACCAAAACACCACTGAACGAATTTTACGTGAACGTTTACGACCGTTACAAGAACAAGGTATCTCAACTGGGGCAGTCGTTGTCCTTGATACAAAAAGCCATGAGGTGCTTGCGATGGTTGGTTCACACGATTTTTTTGATAAGGCATCTGCTGGACAAGTTAACGGCACACTTGCCCTACGTTCCCCCGGGTCGACACTCAAACCCTTCGTTTATGCGCTCGCGATTGATAAAGGATTAATTACCCCGCAAACGCTGTTATTTGATGTACCAGTTGATTATGCTGGATATACGCCTATAAATTATGATGAAAAATTTGCAGGATATATCACAGCACGAGAAGCATTAGCACGTTCGCTCAATGTCCCCGCAGTCAACCTTTATGCAAAGATGGGGAAGAAGCAGCTTGACGGATTTCTTAAACAAGCGGGAATTTCTACCCTCTCGGATCAAGAAGAATATGGGCTTTCACTTGTGCTTGGTGGATGTGGTATCAATCTACTTGAGTTGACGAATCTCTACGCAGGTTTGGCAAATATGGGAGAATTTGCTTCATATAAATTAATAAAGAGTAGAGAAGCGGTTGATAAAAAAAGCAAAGACACCCCATCTTCTACATCTACTGCTTCGTCTGTGTCGCGTCTATTACGACCTGAAACCAGTTGGATTGTTACTGAAATGTTGACGACATTGAAACGTCCCGATTTTCCCGAATCTTTTGAGTATACCGGCACCATGCCAAAGGTCGCGTGGAAAACAGGAACATCCTATGGACATAGAGATGCATGGAGTATCGGCTATTCACCAGAACTAACTATCGGTGTGTGGATCGGCAATTTCAATGGAACTGGAGCACCTACTCTCAGCGGAGCTGAAGCAGCAGCACCAATACTTTTCGCACTTTTCACAGCACTTTCTGGAGAAAAGGCACATCAATGGTTCACAGAACCTGCCAACCTCAAGACTCGTCAGGTCTGTGCCCTAACGGGTCTGCCACTATCACCTCACTGTCCAACCTCAACATCCGATGTATATATTCCTGGAATCTCTTCTATTCGTGTGTGCCACATACACAAAAGTATACAGATAGATATGGCAACAGGTGAACGCCTCTGCTCATCGTGCCGACCCGGAAGACAGTTTGATGAGATAACAATTGCGATGTGGCCCCCAGAGGTTGCGACATGGTTAAATGCAAACGGATTTGCTGTCTCCCAACTTCCTCCACATAATGCCGACTGCACACGTCTGCTTGCTGGAAAACAACCAATTATCCTATCTCCTGCACGGGACACTGTGTATCACATCCGTTCTAACGTTCCAGTAGAATATCAAAAGATTCGGTTATCTGCTTCAGTTTCGGGCGATACGCAGGATATATTCTGGTTCCTAAATGGTGAACTTATCTTTAAAGGACAAGCCATAGAACAGACTTTTCTAACACCTGTCGCTGGAAAACATGAATTGACATGTATTGATGGTGCCGGTAGATCAACAAGTCTTCCTCTTACGATTACCGCGTCGGAACAAAAATAGGCTATTCCGCTAATCCCTTCCCCTTAGATTCCCTAAACAGTTGAATGTTCCCTCAATTTTCAAAACACTATGTTTTTGACATGTATTGTGGTAAACTATGAAAAACCACAGTGTAAAAGGAATTTGAAGATGAGAGTCTCACGTATCTTCTTTGTGATATTATTGATGGTGGTTTTTGCGACACTGGCGCTCACTGTGTTGGTTCCTCGGCTAATGTTTCGGGATTCAACGGAACTGATGCCGCAGCCATCCAATGTTGAATATACCCGATGGGAGTTGCCTGAAGGCGCGAAAGCCCGTTTAGGTAAGGGCAGCATAAATGACATCAAGTTTTCACCAGATGGGACACGGTTTGCAGTTGCAACCACTATCGGTGTTTGGATGTACGATGCAAAGACAGGGATAGAAAAATCCCTGTTCAAGGGGCATAGACAGGATATAAAAAGTGTCGCATTTTCAACGGACGGGAGGTTGGTCACTGGTGCAAGTTCAAATGGAAAAATATTGCGATGGAATGCAGATACCGGCGAACTTCGCGCGACTCTCACAAATGAAGCAGTTAGACACTTATACTCAGTTGTTTTCTCTGAAGATGCCACAAAACTTGCCAGCGTAAATATAGACGACAGGATTGATAAAGTTCACGTATGGGCCCTTAATGACGAGACAATACCACCGACTCTTACAAATATAGACGTGGACTTTAAAGAAAGAGGTAGTACAGTAATGGCACTTTCACCAGATAACCGCTTGCTTGCAACTGCAAGACCAGAGGGAGATAAAGATCCAATTCATGTGTGGAATGCTGATACTGGAGAACGTCTGTTAACACTGGCAAGAGATGAACATGGAACAATTCAAGGTTTAGTTTTTTCACCTGATAGTAAGACATTGGCAAGTTGTGATTACCGTTCAATTCTTTTATGGGACATGGACACCGCAACGTCTCGGACAACCTTCAGAACAACTTTTGGCTTGAGTGCGTTAGCCTTTTCACCGAATGGAGAACTCCTTGCAAGTGGAGATAATGACAGTGTCTACCTGTGGAATACCACCTTGAAACAACAAGGATTGCAAGGAAAAATAAATCAATATACGCCCATGTTAAAACTCAAAGGACATAAAGAGGATGTTTCTACGTTGGCATTTTCACCAGATGGGAAAATGCTGCTTTCAGGTAGCGAGGATGGTACAATTCGAGCGTGGGATACAACCACTGGTCAGCAGCTATATACATGCCCGGGACATGTAGGCGATGCCTCAGACGTAGCTGCTTCTGAAGAAGGAAATACCCTAATCAGTGTGCATTCTTGGGAAGATCAACTGCTGCATTGGGACATCAATACAGGACACCCGTTGTCAAGTTCCTTTTTTATGTTAAAATATCCTGAAACAATTTCACCGAATGCTACTACACTCGTTATCAAGGACTCGACTTGGAAAAGAAAATTAAAATTATGGGATATATCTAAGAACCGTATCCGTGCTAACTTGAAAGGACACGGATACCCATCAAAATGGTGGGGTTTAGACCTTGCTTTTTCTCCAGATGAAAAGATGTTAGCGGTCACCTCTTCAAAACATCAAATTGATGTAATTCATTTGTGGCATATTGCGGAACCACCGAAGTCGTTTTTGAAGAAAATCTTCAATTCCAAGACAATTCGCCCGCGATGGACACTTAAAGGAAACCCAAGTGTGGTCAAAGCATTAACATTTTCGCCAAATGGTAAAATACTTGCGAGCAGTGGCGATGGTCATGAAATCAACTTATGGAACACGGAGACAGGTAAACTCCTTTTTACGTTTACTGGACATCAACGAGGTAATGATCCATTAGCATTTTCACCGGATGGAAAAATGCTCGTAAGTGTATTTTATGATACAATTTATTTTTGGGATCTAACAACACGGCAGCTGCTCAGAAAAAGCGAAACTGAGGTAGGTATCAATGTCTTACAATTTTCCCCAGATGGTAAAACGCTTGTAAGTGGCGGATGGGACGGAAAAATCCAATTGTTGGACGCACAAACGGGGCATCTGCTATCTACACACATAGGACATGGAAGTTGGCTAAGCAAGATTAACAAGTTGATATTTTTAGAGGACGGAAAAACCTTAGCCAGCGCAAGCGAAGACGGCACAATCCTGCTCTGGGATTGGGAGAAAATCAAGTAAAAAAATAAATAACATTCTCACTGCCGAAAAACTGCTATTATCAAACATCCCCACCCAGCAATAAATGCTAATCCACCAATCGGTGTGATTGCACCAAGCCAAGGCGTATTAGTCAAACTGAGAATATAGAGACTACCTGAAAAAATAAGTATACCTGCAACGAAACACCATCCTGCCGCTGTTGTCAATGAGTTTTGCCATTGCGACAATGCCCACGCCACGACAATTAATCCTATCCCGTGATACATCTGATAACGTGCGCCAACCTCAAAGATATCTAACATCTCTTTGGATAGTTTTTCCTTAAGTGTGTGTGCGCCAAATGCACCGAACACAACGCTAAGTAGACTAAATGCAGAACCGAGTGCAAAGAAAAGATTTTTCATAGTTCCTGCCTTTCATAAGTTTATGATAATAGTTCATTATAACCGATATAGATGTAATTTAGGTAATAAATTCTTACGACACCACCTTTTACACTAACGCTAATTTTCCTTTATTACGGATTTTGTTGAATATTTTTTGTCATATATGCTAAAATACTGTATCTTAATAACGGCATAGTTGACCTATTCCGTGTGGTTACAAAAGGAGAACTTTCTAAAAGATGAGACAATACAGAACAGAAGAAATTCGGAATATCGGAATTATTGCTCATTCAGGGGCTGGCAAGACATCCCTAATTGAAGCAATTCTCTATAATGGCGGTGCCATTGAGCGAATGGGGTCTGTGGATGACGGAAGCACGGTAGCTGACTATGCCTCTGATGAGATCGAACGTAAAACATCGCTCAGTTGTTCAGTGTGTATTGCGGAATGGACGGAACATAAACTAAATCTTATTGATACACCTGGTGCCGAGGATTTTTACGGTGACCTTCACGGTGTGCTTCGAGTCGTTGATGCAGTTGTGGTAGTCGTTGATGCTACGACAGGAGTAGAAGGCGGAACAGAAAAGGTCTGGGAAGTAGCGAATAAATATGATCTGCCACGGATTCTCTTTATCAACAAGATGGATAAAGAGAACGCGAGTTTTGAAAACGCACTGGCAAGTATTACGGATATTTTAGAGACACGTGCTGTTCCGATTCAACTTCCTATTGGAAAAGAGGACCAATTTACAGGTGTCGTTGATGTAGTTCAGAATGCAGCGTTCCTTGAACCCAGTGGAAACACGCCTGTCGCGAAATCTGATGTCCCTGACGAATTAGCAGGTGCAGCTGAAGAATCCAGAGAAGCACTTGTTGAAGTTGCCGCTGAAAGCGATGATGAACTTATAGAGAAGTTTTTTGAAGGCGAACTCACTGAGGAAGAAATCCAGAGTGGGTTGCAAACCGGGATTTTCGAAAGTCAGTTTGTGCCAGTTTTATGCGGATCGGCGTTGAAAAACATCGGGGTACAGCAGTTGATGGATATGATTATAAGTTGTTGCCCATCTCCAGCTCAGGTTGGTGCTGTGCAGGATGCTGAAGATGAATCCAAAACACGTGAACCTTCAACAGAGGCACCATTATCCGCTGTTGTATTCAAGACTATTGCGGATCCATTTTCCGGGCAGCTGAGTTTATTCCGAGTCTACTCTGGGACATTGGAAGGTGATATACAGGTTAGCAATTCTACGCAAGGGGAGACAGAACGTCTCGGAAAACCCGCCTTCATGAACGGTAAGGAAACCATCAATACATCTCAGGTAGCAGCTGGCGATATCGGTGCGCTGACAAAACTCAACATCACACGGACAGGAGATACGTTATGTGCCAGAGACGCATCTATTAAACTTCCGGGGGTTGAGTTCCCAAATACAGTTATCTCTTATGCAATTAGTCCAACGCGGGAGGGTGATGACGAAAAACTGATCACTGCACTAACACGGATGAGTGAGGAAGACCCCGCTTTCAAGATTGAACGTAACGATGTTACGAAGCAGCTGCTGGTTTCTGGTTTAGGTGATCTTCACATTAATGTCAATCGTGCGCGAATTGTTGAGAAATTCGGTGTTGAAACGCAGCTTGCACCACCAAAAGTACCTTATCGTGAGACGGTTCGCAGAAGCGTGCGAGATGTCCAAGAACGACACAAAAAGCAATCAGGTGGTAAAGGACAATTCGGAGAGGTCAAGATTAATTTGGCACCGTTAGAACGCGGTGAAGGGTTTGAGTTTGTTGACAATATCGTCGGTGGTGCAATTCCACGTAACTATATTCCAGCTGTAGAAAAAGGTATTCGTCAAAGGATGGAACGCGGAGCCATAGCAGGTTATCCCTTGGTTGATATCCAGATTGACCTTCACGATGGAAAATATCACGATGTTGATTCTTCAGATATGGCGTTCCAAATCGCTGGTTCCATGGCTTTTGCAACTGCTGTGCAACAAGCGGACCCGTGCCTGCTTGAACCGATTATGAACGTCTCAATCTCAGTACCGGATCAGTTTATGGGAAGTATCATTGGCGACCTTAACGGACGGCGTGGACAGGTGATGGGTGTTGAACAGGCAGGTAAACGCCAAGAAATCAACGCTCTGGTTCCCCTTTCGGAAATGCTCCGTTATTCTATTGATCTGAAATCTATGACGAGTGCACGCGGCAACTTCACTATGGAATTTGCAAACTACGAAATTGTTCCTGAAGATGTTGCGCAGAAGGTAATCGCTCAATCAAAAACAGAAGAGGAAGAGGCGTAAACCTTCTAAGTTCTCTTTCAGTAGATACATATTTTACTTCCATAATAGGCACGTTCTCTGTGTAGGACGTGCCTATTAACTTATTATCCATTCCAAAAAACGGAGGTTATATGAAAAGCATCAAAACACTCAGCACAATAATTTGCCTGCTAATTCTTACCTCGAGCAACTTATCATCTGATCTGACTGTCCCTCCACCTACTGATCTAAAACCACCTCGTCATAAGAACATAATAGAGCCTAAATATCCAGAAGCGGCGAGAAAGGCAAAAAAAGAGGGAAAAGTCACCCTCACTGCAACCATTGATGTGAATGGTATACCACAAAACATAGTAGCTCTTACAAATCTCGGTTTCGGATTAGAGGAGGCAGCAATTGAAGCATTTAAGAAAGCAACTTTTCATCCAGCGACAAAAGCTGGAAAACCGATAAGTATGAAGGTTAAGATTGACTTTGATTTTAAGCTGGAGGATCCTGAACCTGATATGGTGTTTATCCCAGCAGGCGACTTTCAGATGGGCAGTAGTAGCGGACTTACAGATGAAAAACCAACGCATACCATTTATCTGGATGCGTTTTATATTGACAAATTTGAGGTAACGAATGCACAATATAAAAAATTTGTTGATGCCAATCCGCAGTGGCAAAAAGACCAGATTCCACGTACATATCATGATGGCTACTATTTAGCACATTGGAATGGCAACGATTTTCCACCCGGAAAGGATAACTACCCTGTTGTTTATGTGAGCTGGTATGCAGCGATGGCTTACGCACAGTGGGCAGGAAAACGGTTGCCGACAGAGGCTGAATGGGAAAAAGCGGCTCGCGGTGGGTTGATAGATAAGACATTTTCGTGGGGTGATTCGGTTGATGTGACCAAAGCAAACTATTACGACGGGACTGACAAAGAACTGACACCTGTGGGGACTTTCCCAGCAAACGGATTTGGTTTATATGACATGATGGGAAACGTACGGGAGTGGTGCCTTGATGAATATGCTGCAAACTTCTATATCAATTCTCCACGCGAAAATCCTATTGCAGGTGCTAACAATGTTGATGAAGCCATCAAAAATTTCATCAATCAAAAAAACAATCGCGTGTTACGAGGCGGTTCATGGCTCAGTAGTCCGCAAAGTTCGCGTGTTGCAAACCGCAATTGGAGGGTGCCAACAGACACAAATCCCAATGAGGGTTTTCGTTGTGTGAAGTAGGTGAATCCTTAATGCATTTATCGCGAAGTTTCTTGTAGGAGGATTTTGTAAGCGCGCCCAATCGGGGTTGGAAATTGGGCTTATAAAGTCCTCCCACAATGTAAGAGGCGACAAATACCAAAAGCGCATTTGACGTTGATTTGGCAATGAATTGCACGACTGCAACGCTGATAACCCAAAATTCCCTACTTTGTAGTCCAACATCTCTGTGCCTCACAATTCTAACTTTACCAGAAACGCATTAAAGTATACACAGATAGCCTTATCTTATCAAAAAATACAATAATACCCATCTAAAATACGCCCACAATTGAAACTCCAATAAAATCACAATAGAATCCCAATAAGAAACACAATC
>JAPPMR010000193.1 GCA_028818995.1 Candidatus Poribacteria bacterium
GTTGTACCCACCAAGTGTCTTTTCGTTGGGTTTGAAACGGACGGTTTTCAACTAATGTAAGTTCTGGATGTGCCATAGGCAATTTTCCCTTCAATTTCTAACAGGATACCATGATTGTAAATTTTGTGCAAATCATAACAACCTTTAGTGAAGACAAAACTTCAGTATCTTTTACGTACGTTTAGATCGAGGTGATGTATACACAGATTTTCAATGAGGTGTTTTAACTCTGTTTGGAACGATTTCAAATAATCGGAAAGTTCCTGTAGAGAGATTAATTTCGTAGGGTATGTTTCTTTGTTCCGATAAAATGCTTCCGAGATAGGGTCCGTAAATGTATCAGTCTTCTCTTTCACTTGAATCTTCCTTAATTCGGGGTGGTGGAGGTGGTAGATATTTCCATCCGAGTGCTTTATTTTTTTCCGTTTCCGCAACTAAAAAATCGTAGAGTTGCTGTGTAGAGTTGAATTTTGCGGCGAATGCTTCTTTCATCCGATAACATTCTTCAAGGACAGGGTCTGTATGAGCATCGAGTTTCTCTTTCACTTGAATTCCCTCCATTAACTCTATTGGTGTGCAGCGTAAACTCTTGGTTTTACATTTGTATATTGTAGCATGAAGTAACATCTATGTCAAATTAACAAAAAACTATAACCATAAATGCTTTTTTATAATGCTAATGTATGCGTCAACGGTTCCCAACCGAGTAGTCGTTTTGCTTTTGAGAGATTAATCTCATTCTGTTCATAGTCCCCAGCAATGAAAACGGCATCAAAACCTTCATGCTCAACAGAAATTGCAGCGAGGTATGCCCGCGCCAAATCTTCCTCATCTGTCCACCAGATATGCACTGACGAGTCTTTTGGTTGGTTACGGCGTTCTAACCACTGCTCCCGTGTAGATGGTCCTGTAATACGTAAAGCGATGAGAGACATATCATGTTCTCGCGCGAAGTATTCACAAACCTGTTCACCAAAACTTTTAGTCAAACCGTAAACACCCGGATTATCTCGTGGGACGATATCCTCATAAGGATAACTATTTCGGGTGCGTTCATGCACGGTAAAAGTGCTGGTATAGACACCGTGGCGAATTCCCGCTTCTTTCGCAGCATGAAGTAGGATATGAAGTCCCTTGGCGTTCACATCATAGTTTGCAACGATGTCTGGGAAATCTGCGACAGATGAACGATCGCTTGTGGGACGCAACATCACCATGTAGACAAAAGTATCCATGCCCTTCAATGCTTCCTGTACGATGTCTGCATCGGTAACGGACCCTTGTATGTATTCCACAGATTCGTCTTTTGGTGGGCTAAGGTCAAGAACTCTAAAATTGTGATGCTCCTTCATATAAGGAAACGTCATCGTTCCGACGTGCCCGGAACCGCCTACAAGTAGAACGTTCATCACTTTGTCTCCTGTTTTGTGAATGTTGTGTGGCTTGTTGGGATGTTTATTACACCTTTAGCGTTAATATCCGCTGTGAGAGGGCAGGTTACCGTGGCGAGGAGAAATCCCATAGCAATATCGTACCATCAGTCCTACCGCTTGCCAGCGTCTTCCCGTTTGGACTGAATGCGACGCTTGAAACACCACCCGTATATCCATTAAGGGTTTTGAGATGTTCA
Source organism: Candidatus Poribacteria bacterium (assembly GCA_028818995.1). The sequence continues at coordinate 1,631 of JAPPMR010000193.1, forward strand.
CCAGTGTGAGCATCCCAAACACGGATTTCACCACTCTCAGTCCCACTAACGATAAGATTTCCATCGGGACTGAATACTACATTTGAGACCACAACATCATGTCCTGTGAGGGTTTTGATGAGTTCTCCAGTGTGTACATTCCATAATCGGACTTCCTCACCGTCACTGTAGGTGCTTTCATAACCCATCCACTGCCCACTGCCGCTTGCGATTGTGTTTCCGTCCGGACTGAAAACCACACTATTGACTACAGACGTATGTCCTGTCAAAGTTCTTATGTGCTCACCAGTGTTGGTATTCCAAAGACGGATTTCCTGTCCCTCACATGTGCCCTGATCCTCACCTCTTCCGTGATATACTAATCTACCGCTACCACTGGCGATAGTCTTTCCATCTGGACTAAAAGCGACAGTGTTGACGTTTTCTATATGCCCCGTGAAGGTTTTGAGAAGTTCACCGGTATTGGTATTCCATAAGCGGATGGTTCTGTCGTTGCCCCCGCTGGCGATTTTCTCGCCGTCCGAACTGAAAACTACACTACTCACCCAACCCGTATGTCCCATCAGTGTTTTGATGTGTTCACGTGTGTTGACATTCCATAAGCGGATGGTTCTGTCGTTACTCGCACTTGCGATTTTCTCGCCGTCCGGACTAAAAACTACACTGTTGATAGGCTCCGTATGCCCTATCAGCGTGTTGAAAAGTTGGTTAGTGTGGGGATCCCATAGGTGGATGTCGTTCCCACCACAGCTAACAATCGTGTTACTATCTGGACTGAAAGCCACGCTTCCGATTGAACCTATGTCTCTTCCTCTGAATTTACCTATATCCTCTGAACCTACAGTTTTCGTAAGACTTTCAAGGAATTGGAAAGTATGCGCATTCCGTACAGATATACCCGTTTCACTTACAATCGCGCATGTCTTTCTGTCTGGACTGAAAGCTGCACTGACTGCAGGGATTGGAATATCTTTAATGAATTCACCGGTGTTGACATCCCATAAGCAGACACCGTCCGCGCCAGCACTCATGAGTGTATTTCCGTTTGGACTAAAAACGACGCTGTTAACAGACTTCGTATGTCCTTCAAGATATTTGATGAATTCACCCGTGTGAGCATTCCATAGGCGGATGGTTCCATTACCACTGCCGCTGGCGATTGTATTTCCGTCCGGACTAAAAACGACACTGTTGACATCGCGACCCTCAAAATCTTCAAAAGCCGTACGTTTTTTGAGAGTTCTGAGGAGTTCGCCAGTCTGAACATCCCACAAACGGATGTTGCTGTCCCATTCATCTCCACTACTGGCGAGCGTTTTTCCATCCGGACTGAAACATACGCTCAAAGTAGTATGGAGACCTCCAAATGATTTGAGTTGTTCGCCTGTTTGGATATCCAATAATGTGATTCCTGGGCACAGACCTTCCTCACATGCACCACCACTTGCGATTATTTTTCCATTTGGACTGAATGCGACACTACTGACCCACTCTTGATCGGGTTGCAAAGTTCGTTTGTGTTTGCCTGTTTTAACATCCCACACCAAGATGCTCCCACTGCCATAACCACTAACGATAGTACTTCCATCTGGACTGAATGCGACACTGCTGACAGATCCTGTATTTCCCGTAAGGAGTGCCACTTCGTGATGGATTGTCACATCATAGACCCAAATACCAGCACTCCCCGCTGCTGCTAAATACCTGCCATTCGGTGAATACGCAATCTCCTTGATAATACCTTTCCCAAGACGTGCTATTGCTCCCTCAGGCAAACTCATGCGTGTTGTGTCCGCTGCAAATGAATTGAGTGGAAAGGACATTAGGATAATAATAAACACAAAGAATAATAAGATGACAGATTTCTTCATGTGATAGGTCTCAAATTTACATCAATTCAGTGTTATTCTTTATATGCATAAGCGCGGTGCTGTATCCGCAAATCAAAATTATCCTGCGGATTCCACGTCGGCATATCCGATGGTACTTCGTAAGCGAACTGATCCATATCTGATTGATATGGATTGGTGCGGCGTTCATGAAGTGCACGTTGATACATTTTGCACCGTTGCGTCAGGAATTCCGTTTGCCACCATTTATAACGCGTGTTCCATCTCGGTGTCCGCTGGTCGAAATAGATTACTCTGCGGAGTGTATCGCTTGTGTTTATTTTACTGCCGTGCAAGACTTTGGTATGGTGAAGTAAAATATCACCCGGTTCTACCTCTGCAGGCACAGCATCTGGACGATCAAAATTCGCATCACCTTTTTCAATCTGTTCCTGTGCCTCATCAATTCCCCAGAGATGACTTTCGGGTATCACCCAAACACACCCGTTGTCAACAGTGGAATGATCAATGTATATGTCAACATTGAAAATTGGGTGGTTTTCCCGGATGGTATTGCCATCCCGGTGCCATCGTACAGAGGAACCGTTTTTCGGTAATTTAAAGACGAGTGACTCCCAGCACGGAATAAAATCGGGACCGATAATCCGATGTAATAAATCACCTATAAATGGATGTCCAAGTAACTTTAGTGAAAATTCGTTTGGGTGAGAATGGAGATAGGTGAGATAGTAAGGAATTCCTTCGGGACCACGCATGCACCATTCATCTGCCGGTCCACCTGCCAAAATCTCATCTATTAGACGTTGGCTTTCGACTTGTATAACAGCAAGTTCATCTGGTTGGATAACTTGTTTAAGAATGAGGTATCCGTTATCGTTGAAGAATTGAATTTCGTTATCAGTTATTTTTTGCATAGATATTGTTCCTATTTCTGCCTGAGCCGTGTCAGGCACTTGGAATATTGATCGTCGCAATCGCGGTGTGCCACGCTGAAACAAATTCTTGGACAGATTGGTATCGCAACTGCTTGGCTGCATTTGTTGCTTTTTTCGCTACGTGCCACATCGCATCATTCCCCTTCCAGTCGTTTTGTGAATCGCTGCTATTTGCGAGGAGCACAAATGCTGTGCGTCCTAACATAAAGACATTTGTTCTTTCGTCAATTTGCGCACCTTTCTGAAATTCCTCTGGTGCCATAAAGCGACTTGAACCGTACAACCGTCCGCGGTCATTTATGAAAGGTTTCGGATGGTAGTGATCGAAATCGTACAGATGTATCTGCCTTTTCTCAAAGTTGTAAATAATGCATCCGTCGTAAAAGTCTTCTGCGATGAAACCTCTTTTTTCAATAAGAATGTGGACATCATAGATGACGTTGAGTGCCGCAATTATCTCATCTGCTGGCAACGCACAGAACCTGTCACGTGGATGGACTTCATTAGCACTTAATTCCTTCTCAGGACGCAGCCCGTCGCCATCTACCCAATCGTAAACGAGAGCAAATCCACCAGAAGTAGTGAAGGCGTTGTGCAATCGGGGAAGTGCCTCATGCTGGACAGCAGCATGAAAGTGCACAGCTTGCTTGAGCCACGTGATAGGTTGCGGCGTGTCGGCATATTTGACGAACCAGTGTTGGTTGTCCACTACCGCACGGAATGATTGACATCCTGAGTCGTGTTCTGGAAATCGATATGTCATTTCACCAAGTTGCTTCAGATATGTTTCAATATTTGTATCAATTTCCATAACGTCAAGAAGTGGATGTTGGGTAGACATTTTCTCTGTCCTCATCGGGCGCGACAAAACTGCTTCTTAACCGTTTTGCGTAGGTTTTATAGGATAGAAATATTAGTATACACCAAAACAATAAAAAAGGCACGTTTTGTTTATGGTTTGTTGGAGCGCATTTTATAGCAATAGAAACCTTCTTAAATATGCTATAGATAAGGCATCAAATCCCAGAGAAGGATGGAGCCATCAAAACTTGCACTTGCCAAAAGTTCGTTATTCGGTGAGAATGCAACTGCTTGTATATCTGTTGGATGCCCCAAAAAAGTGACGATCAGCTTGCCTGTTTCAGCATTCCACAAATGGATAGGCACCTTCTCAAAACTCGGATGCCACCATACACCACCAGCCAAGTACTTTCCACAATGGGAGAAAGCTAACGCCATCATATTATCATATTTCTGCGGCAATCGTATCCGCTTATGGATTTGGCTCTCATTTATATCCCATACAAGGATTTCTGGCTGTCTTAACAATCCACCGCAAGCTAAATATGAACCACATGGTGAAAATGCAAATCTAAATATTTCCCCTGCTGATTGTGCCGATTCCTCACCTTGTATTATTGCAGAGATTTCACTACGGTTAACATCCCACAACATGTAATCTGGTGCTTTTCCACCGCCACAAGCCACGTACGAACTACACGGAGAAAACCCGCCGACATTTTCAACCTTATCGCCTGGAAATTCATGAACCGCTTTACCATGTTCCACATCCCAAAGTCGAGCAGACGGCCAAACATTTTCTTCACTTAGGAGAAATTTTCCGTCCGGACTAAATTCCAGCATCTCAATTCGGGACGTGTGGTTACGTGAGGGTTCTATGAGTGGGTGTTTGAATTTGCATTGTGCGTCCCCACTTTGGACATCCCACACTATGATTAACCCTTCCTCATCGGCACATGCAAGAAGATTTGCAACTGGTGTAAATGCCTGCTGCACCCATGCTTTATCGTGTCCAGTAAATTCAGCAATCGGTGACTCAACGTTTTCAATGTCCATGAGTGTGACGGTTTCGTTATTAATTCTGACGATATAACTATCACTATTGGAAGATGTGAACAGGTACTGCCTTTTTTCTCTTGATTGTGGATGTCTACTTTCAATATCCCATAACAAAGCCACGCGATAGGATGCTGCCTCGGCTGCTAACGTTTTTCCATCTCCCGAAAATACTATCGAATTTGGATATGAGATGGCAGAATAGGTAGGTATACGCGCGGAAGCATCTCCAGGAGACCATATCTTGATATCGCCATCCTTACATAGGTACGCGAGTCGTGCACCTTTTGAAAATTCTATCAAACCATCGTAACGGTCGCCGGAATAAAGTTTAGTGCCTCTTTCCATATCCCACACGGTAAAGATACCATCGTCCTCATAGCCTGCTGCAGCATAGAGTATGCCTTTTTGGGAGTAGGCGGGGAACATATCAGCGGAACCATAATCGGTATATATCCGTATCTGTTCCCAAGTGCTCACATCCCAAACGTGGATGGTGCCATCCTCTAATCCACCAGAGGCAAGAAACTGACCACACGGTGAAAAGCAGAGATTAAGAATACAACCGTTATGGTCTGTTAAGCAGCTAATTTGTTCGCAACTTTCCACATCCCACACAATTATGGATTCGGCATCATTATCCTGTTCAGTGCAACACGTAGCTGCTATAAGGCGCGTGTTCGGCGAAAAGGCAATAGGGATAAAATTGCCTCTTTTCATTTCGCTGATAAACTTTTTTTCAAGCAGTTCACCAGTTTTTGCTTCCCACACATTGATGGTAGCAGTCTCATGATTCCCAACAACAAGCCAGCGATCATCTGGGGAAAAGGTGAAAGAATCGAAATAATCCACTTCTATCTGGGTTATGCACACCTCGCGCTGTACATCCCAAATCTTTAAAACACCATCTTGATTGCAAGCTGCTACCCATTCTCCGTTGTTTGAATAGACAACTTCAAAAATCATGCCTCGTGTGGTATCCAACAGTGCTATAGGAGATAGTGTGCGGAGTTCATATAACCAGAGTCCTACCCTTGTTCCAACAGCAAGGTACTGACCGTCTGGAGAAAACGCCATATTATTACAGCACACACCGCGTCCCAACCGAGCAATCGCGCCTTCGGGAAGTGACCAAGTTGTCACATCATCTCCACCGGCACCTACTGGTGCTGGAATTGTTAATTTTTTCTCTTCCACTAAGACTTCTCCTTGCGTTCTACAGATAAGGTTTTAGATCCCAGAGGTAAATTGCACCGTCATGACCACCGCTTACCAATAGGGTGTTGTCCTGCGAAAATGCGAAGCCCTGAACATCCGTAGTGTGTCCCCAGAACGTAGCGATTTTTTTAGCGGTGGCAACTTCCCATAAGCGGATAGGCACCTTTTGCAAATCCGGCTGCCACCAGGCACCAGAGGCTAAATATTGTCCGCAGGGCGAGAAACATAACGTAATCGGTCTTTGACTTTCTTCGGGCTGAGGGAGCGTCATAAGTATTTTACCATCGGTAGCGTCCCACAATGTAATCTCACCCCATTTACCACCAGCGATGATGTCGCCACGCGGTGAAAACGCGATTCCGGTATCGTTGCCACGATATGTATATATATACCTCCCGTCACGGCTTGGTAGCGGTGTTAGCGGAAGTTCAAATATCTGTTCACCTGAATCAACATCCCACAAGCATGCCTTCCAATCCTGTGACCGTGATATACCCGCAAGTCGTTTTCCATCTGGACTAAACGCTAATCCACTCGGACTATACATCAGACTATCAGTAAATTCCGAATGGTTGATGACCGTAGGGTGCTTTTCCCAACTTTTACTTCCTGACCGCTCCCAGATGTGTATGTTGTCGTTCCTGTCTGCGCTTGCGATCCGGTGTCCCGTGGGCGAGAATGCCTTGGCGCGTCCCAAACCGCCTTCCGGGCCAGTGAGTTCAGCAATAAGCTCACTCTTGCCCACCTCCTGCACGTTTAAGTTATCTCCATATCGGTTGATAGAAATGATTTTCCCGTCAGGAGAGCGATAAACATTACGATGAGTCCCGGGCAACTTCTCGCCATGTGGTTGATATGAACGCCTACTTGCAAGATCCCATAAAAGGACATTGTCCCACCAAAATCCGGCGGCAAGTGTCTTTTCGTCCTCTGTAAAGACTAACGTGTCCATCGTCGGGATATGTCCATGAAGGGTTGAAACGGTATGCGTGTCGGAATTACTACCTTTCGTCCAGATTCTGATTTCACTCGGGCTTGCAACTGCTAATTGTTCCCCAGTCTCTGAAAAATAAGGATATAGATCCACGTTGCTTCCTCGATATTCAAACGTATCTATTTTTTTCTCCGGCTCTACTTCCCAAATCTCAACCTTTCGCTGAGAGACTGCAGCCACAATCAATCCATCCTCTGGGACGTAATGTGGAAATATCTGTGCATCTCCGTAATCAGTATAAGTTATCGCTTTTTGTCCGTTGTCCACATCCCATACATGTAACATGCCATCTGAACTGCCAGCGGCGAGATGTTTTCCATCCGGTGAGAAGCAGAGTTTCTCCATTTCCCCAGAATATCCCGTGAAGCAGCCGATTTGTTCTCCGGTTTCCGTATGCCACACTGAAATAGATTCAGGATCGGCATCCGCCTCGCGTATTCTGCCTGCCAATAGACTTGTATCGGAAGAAAATTGGAAAGGATAGATACCTTCCGTAGTAGAACCGAGTTTAATTTCATTTAGTTGCCTTCCAGTATGCGGACACCAGATATAAATGTTATGATCACCTCCATGGCTGATCGCGACGATGCGCTGTCCGTCTTCGGAAAAAATAAATTTCCGAATAAGATGCTTGTTCGGTACCTCTATCTGTCTGATACAAACGCCGCTTTGAACATCCCATATCTTTACATTCTCAGCAAAAGTGTACGTGACAATCTGACTGCCATCGGGTGAAAAACTGACACCCTTGGTCATTCCGCGTTCGGTATCCCAGAGTGTGGTAGGTGATAACGTGGGTAGTTCATATAACCAAAGACCAATTGCTGATGCTACAGCGAAATACTGCCCGTCTGGTGAAAATGCCACATCACCGGCACTACCGCGCCCCAATCGAGCAACTGCGCCTTCGGGAAGTGCCCAAGTTGTTACATCATCTCTGTCTGCCCCGACTGGCGCTGGCACAACTAAATTTCGTTCTTTCATTAATTTGTATTCCTTGATGACAAAACACCTAACATAAAAATAGCGTGAGCAACTTGACAAGCTACCCACGCCAATTCACTACTTCCGTGATTTTATCTTTCCCCAAGTAGTTGTCAATTTGTTATGTGCTTCCACAGCAAGTGCTTGGTCCATATTTTTCTTTACTTCCTCTGCTGTAAGTGCAACACTCCACATCTTCACTTCATCAATCGTCCCATTGAAGAAGTTGCTATTTCCAGTATTTGCGCCGATGGACATGCCGTGAACTCCAAAGTCCATTCGAACATCACCACCCGAATTAGCTTCGGCATTTTTCTTTCCATCAATATACACAATTGCTTTATCTTTATCTTGTGTTACAACAAGGTAGTACCATTGTGGTTCAAACGCGTCGAGAGTTGTAATCACTTGAAATTCCTTTGCTTTCGTGGCAACGTAGCATCCAAAAAGTATCCCATCTCGGTTGAAAGTCAAATGTGGACGACCCCCACCGTTGCCACGATACATCAAATCTATTCTACCTCCGCCAGCAATCTTATCAGTAGGTTTGAACCACATTTCAATTGTCATTTCTTTTGGTTCATCAACACCGAGTGCGGGGACAGTAACGGCACCATTCTTAAATTGTAGTGCTTGTCCTACAACACCTTCAACCCACTCAGCATTTTTGATTGTACCTTTAAACTTATTGGGGGAGGTATCCGCTGTTGTGTCGCCTTTACCTTCATCAAATGGAAAATTAAAAATTAGATCTTCAGCCGGATTTGCGCCAAAAGTGCTCGTTCCATACAGCATGAGAATAACCGTTGCGAATAGACCGATAAACTTTTTCATGGTTGAAATTCCTCCAAAGTATCAAATATATTACCCTTATTTTATGTCAAACAGAGTTTTGTGTCAACTTACGCCATTGTAAGTAACGCTTGCAAGTATCAAGAAAATTATATATTATGATATGTATTACAATCATAACCCTATAGTTAAAAAGGAATTCATGAATGCGTCATAACCTTTTTGTGCCGAACAAAATGCCCTATGCTAAAGGAAAAAACAGACCGGATGTAACATGTATTCTGTGTGCTATTGTGGAAAAAAATGAAAAAGTTGAACGGCTTGAAGTGCATCGAACAGAACTCTTTACGATTTCACTTAATCTTTACCCGTATAGTCCTGGACATCTCTTAATCTTTCCAAATCGGCATATAATTGATGCACGTGAGTTAAGTGCTGAGGAGGTCCTGCATCTTCACAAACTGCAGTGTCTCAGTTTTGAGGTGTTGACACATGCCTATCAGCCGCGAGGTTTTAACGTAGGTTATAATATGGGAGAAGCCTCTGGAGCGAGTATTCCGCATTTGCACTTACACGTTGTTCCGCGCTATCCCCGTGAATTAGGGTTTATGGATGTCATCGGCGGCGCGAGAATCATTATTGAAGATCCAAACGCAACGCAAGAAAAACTTGAACAGTTATTTAAGGAGTGTTCAGATAATACTCAAGAAAACTAAACCGAGAACCGTTTAGTTTTGTAATGTCGCACCTTCTGGGCGTGGTGCAGTTGGTCGGATAAGTGTTTGGTCATAGGAACGATACGAAAGCCCTGCTAAATGTGGCGTTTCAAGTCGGATATGTCCTTGCGCGCGCGAGTGCATGATGGTATCAAGAATGCCGGTTGTTAGCAAAGTGCGTTCCACAGGATATTGTGGGATATCTGTTAAAAACATCTCCTCAATGTTGAGACTCAGATAACTAAAATGGGAGTACGGAGGTCCATTTTGTAGATAAAATTCCGTTGCGTAGATATTATCGCCATGTTTTCCAGCATAAGCAAAATCACTGACGTACCCGTTCAACATCAACATTGCGGAACGAAACCCATCTCGATGCTCAATTAGGAACAGTGTTGGGTTAGGGCATCCTTCAACAATAGTAGTGTCGGGTCGGTTTTTAATTTGCGCGCACGCTGCTTCTGCTAACTCCATTGACCATCGTCCAGAATCAGCGGCTTCCCACACTGCATCACCTTCAAGACATTGAATCGCAACCACACCAGATTCCCCTCCTTGTCGACGTTCAGTCATACATTGCAACGTTTCAAGCGCGTGAAAACCGTAAGACTCCACGCCGCCGTAACCTATCCCAATAGCCGATTCCAACGGCGTATCAAGCGCGTGTTCTAAAAAAGGTTGTCGCCAACAAGTAGGTAACGAAGAACCTGCCATGAACGGCACATCAAGGGCTTTAGAGCGTTCGTACATCCAATTCGCATCATCCCAATTGTAGGAAAGATGTTTATCGCAAAAAACAGGTACTGATCGTCCACTTGATGCAAACACACCGCAAATCTGCTCAAACATATAACGGCGCGGATACATGTGTTGTTCAAATTCATTATGCGGATAGTCCCCGTGTTCACCAATAAGAAGTACACCGTCAACCGCTAACTCACCTCCACCGAGCGTTAATGCTTGGCGAATACTGGGATATATCGGAACTCCATGTTCTTCAGCTAAACCAACACCGATATCCCGTGAATCTATCTGATCCAGATAGATGGATACCAAGTCAACACGCGGCATCCGATGTCCTTCATCTGTAGGAAAGCCCGTCATGTATTTTGTGGCGATCACATCTGCATGAGAGTGCTGAAAATAGGTTGTAATGATAGCTGCGATTTTCTTTCTGTTTTCCATGGGTTAATCTCCCGGTTACCTTATAATCTCTGTGCCGATACCACCCTCAGTTAGCACTTCTAACAACAGAGAATGAGGAATCCTACCATCAATAACGTGTGTTTTGGAAACACCACCGAGAAGCGCGGTGGCACACGCTTCAATTTTGGGTATCATTCCGCCTATAATTATACCTTCATCAATAAGAGCATTTATTTTGTTCATACGGATCGTTGAGATAAGAGTAGAGATGTCCTCAGCATCTTCGCAGATTCCGCGTGTATCGGTCAAAAGGATCAACTTTTCGGCTTGGAGTGCGGAAGCGATTTCACCTGCCATTGTATCTGCATTAATGTTATAGGTTTGTCCATCAACTCCAGTGCCATTAGGCGCAATTACAGGGATGTATCCCGCCTCATCAAGTGTGATAATAGGCTGTGTGTTGACACCGATGATTTTGCCAACATATCCGATGTCTATTGTAGTTTCATTTCCATCTTCATCCATTTTTGTAGGTGTATGTTTTTCTGCTACGATTAGATTTGCGTCCTTACCACAAAGTCCAATCGCCTGTCCACCATGTTGATTGATACGTAATACAATGCCTTTATTAATAGTTCCCGCCAGCACCATTTCAGCGATTTCAACGGTTTCAGCATCAGTTACGCGTAATCCTTGCACAAATTCCGGTTCTTTTCCTACCTTGTCCATCCAAGCACTAATTTTAGGTCCCCCGCCGTGTACAACAATCGGACGCATGCCAACATATTTCATCAAAACGATGTCTTCCATAACGGAATGGATGAGAGATTCGTCCTCCATTGCAGCTCCACCGTATTTTATTACAATTCTCCGATTGTAAAAGCGTTGAATAAAAGGCAAAGCTTCAATTAAAACTTTTGCTGTTTGATTCATGTAATTTTAGTGTCCCTTGGCTAATGTGTGTTGTCCATAAATTATACGAAATAATGCTTGACGTGGCAAGTAAAATGTTGCACAATTTAAAATATGTCATTTTTACTTTTAGGACAGGAAGCGTAAATGTTAGAAAATGTAGAGAGAGTTGCACAGATTGCCCTATTCCACGGTGTAGACACCCCTTATGAGATTTGTGAAATGCCTATAACCGATTTGGCAAACACCGTTCTTGTGAGGGTCAACTTAGCAACTATCTGCGGCTCGGACCTCCACACTGTATCTGGCAGACGTGGTGCAGATGTGCCATGTGTACTCGGACACGAAGTTGTAGGTACTGTCGCAGCACCTACAAGTCTTTGTTCCGCTGATGGAAGACCGCTTCGCGAAGGCGATAGAATTGTTTGGAGTTTGACGACTTCGTGTGGGACATGTCATTTCTGTACAAACAAAAATCTGCCGCAGAAATGCGAAACGATGTTTAAATATGGTCACGTGCAGTGTGCAGATGAAAACACGTTATCTGGCGGTTTTGCATCACATATTCAGCTGAAAGCAGGCACTGCAATCTACCATATTCCCGATTCGATAAAAGATGAGGAGGCAGCTCCTATTAATTGTGCTCTCGGAACAGTCATAAACGGTTTGAAAACAATTGGCACATATCCGGGTGAGACTGCAATTGTTCACGGTGCTGGGATGTTGGGTATCTATGCTGCATGTTATTTGCGTGAGCAAGGTTACGACATTGTGGCTATCGTTGATAAGAAAGCAAACCGTTTACAGGTTGCTGAACGGTTTGGTGCGACACATATATATAACGCAGATACCACAACTAACGAAGAAATTTCGGCAAAGTTGAAAGAACTAACAAGAGGACATGGTGTTGATCTTGCTGTTGAAGTCAGTGGGGCACCTTCTGCATTGCCTGATATGATTGAGTGGTTAGCAGTCGGTGGGAGATGTTTGACGCTCGGCTATGTCTATCCACTTGAAAACATTCCTTTCAATGTTCACCAACTTGTTACAAAGTGTATAAATCTGCAGGGTGTTCACAATTATCATTCGACTGTGTTGAAATCTGCTCTCAGTTTTATAGAAGAAAATCGCACGCGCTACCCATTTGCAGAACTTATCGGTAAAATCTATCCTTTGTCTGAGATTAATGATGCTTTTGCTCAGGCGTTTCGTCAAGATATTGTCCGCATTGCCATAGACCCACATGCGAATTAATGGTTGATTTTAGTGCTTTGTCAACATATTATTGTCCGTCGCGCTTCGAAAATCGCCCTACCGATAGACTGCTTATGGTAGGAGCGATCTCCGAATCGCGACCAAAACCACTCGTAGTCGGGAATCGGAGTTCCCTCCCGCAGCATCATGTAGAATACCAAAAGCGTATTCTACCAAGCGCATGCTGCGTTGATTCACAAACCCGTAATGTCTAATTAACAACTCTGGACATCTACAGGTCTTGATTTTTGAAGTAAGGACTATCTAACGCAATAGTTGTTAGATAGTCCGTTTTGCTTGATTTGCAGTATTGATCATGGTATACTCATGAGAGTGAAATAAACAACACCTAATGTTTTACCAGAACCTTATGTGTGTAGGCATGACATAAAACACTATCTACCCTACCAAAGGAGATTTATTATGTTTATCACATTGCCATCATCAACTGAAAAATCGATGGCACTTCAACGGGTAGTATAACACAATTCTGTATTATTGCGTAGGTCCTAATAATCAAAAACAAGAAACATTTAAATGGAACAGACAACACGAATCGAACTCGCAAATCTGGACGATATAGCTTTAGTAAGAGCAGACATTATGAACCCGGAAGATGTCCGGCGACTGACCGTCGAAAATGCACTCGTTGATACCGGCGCAACTGGACTCTGCTTACCAATATCGCTCATCGAACGACTCGGACTCACGCCACTCAGAAAGATTCAAGCAGAAACCGCCAACGGCATTGTGACGCGTACCATTTATTCAGAGGTGGAATATACTGTCCTGGAACGAAGCGACTCCATCCGGGTAACAGACCTTCCTGATGGCATGCCTGTCCTCCTTGGGCACATGATCTTGGAGGCATTAGACCTCTGTGTTGACATGAAAAAAGGATTAATCCATAACCCCGCACATGATGGTGCATGGATGATTAAAATCCTCTAATAACTATGAAAGGAGAAATATGGCTATGGATATTCATGAAGAAACCAAACTTCGCCTCACGAGGCGCACATTCTTAGGGAAAACAGCGCGCGGCATTGGGTCGCTTGCACTCGCATCCCTACTCACACCATCAATATTAGATGCCGCACCGCAGATTGAACGGTGGCCAGGTATAATTACAGAACCGCACGTACCACCGAAAGCAAAACGTATTATCCATCTTTGTATGGCAGGCGGTCCCTCACATTTAGAGACTTTAGATTACAAACCGAAACTGGCAGAAATGCACGGCAAACCGATGCCAATGTCATTCACCAAAGGTCAACCGATCGCGCAGCTGCAGGGGCAGGCAAATTCACTTAAATGTCTTGGACCAACCCATGAATTCGAAAAATTCGGAGAGTCGGGACAGGAGATGAGTTCTGCATTTCCACATATCGGTAGCCTTGCAGACGACATTTGCATTGTACGGTCTTTGCGAACTGAACAGATAAATCATGACCCCGCACACACTTTTATGAATACAGGGACTGCCATATCAGGAAGACCCAGCATGGGGTCGTGGCTGCTATATGGGCTTGGCAGTGAAAACGAAAATCTCCCTGGTTATGTCGTTCTAATTTCCTCTGGCGGTGGACAGGACCAGCCAATTGCAACGCGGCAGTGGCATAGTGGATTTCTCCCAGGGCAATTTCAAGGTGTTCAGTTCCATTCAAGTGGAGACCCTGTTCATTATGTCTCCAGTCCTGGCGGTGTGAGTCAGGAGCAGCAGCATGACGTTGTTGGAGCAGTGCAAACCTTAAACAACATTTTAAATGAAACGGTTGACGATCCAACAATTGCAACGCGTATCAATCAATATGAGATGGCATTTCGCATGCAAACAAGTGTGCCAGAATTGACCGACATATCCAAAGAACCTCAGGACATTCTTGATATGTAC
>JAPPMR010000507.1 GCA_028818995.1 Candidatus Poribacteria bacterium
ATTATTGAAATCGGGATTTCAAGGTTTCCCTTCAACTATTTATGAGATAGGTTGTAAAAATCGCGTCACAATCCTTGTCCTGACAGACTCCTGCACGTCCCAAGTGAATGTCTAAATCGGGGAGGGCAAAGTGAAACTCAGTCGACAATATGCTTTGTACGAAAACTTTACACACCCCTAAAAGAAATGCCCTTGACATTGCCTCCGTGTTTTGATAATATACTTGTGAAGACCACCGCTAAAGACAAGAAAAAACTACTAATTGCGCAAAATATGTGACAGGTAAATTTTGATGGGAAAGCATGATAAATTAGAATTTTATGTAATGAAGAACTCAAGTAAATTATTTGGTGAAGAGTTCAATTTGAAGCGTAAAACTAAATTAAATAATCAGAAAGTGGATCTGAGTGGCACGGATGCCGAAGGTAGAGTTGTTATCGTTGAGATAAAAGCTAAAACCACGAAGCAGCCTAGTGATGATCTTCATGAGGTTGTTGGCCAAATTTTGAATTATGCAACTAAGTTTATGAAAAATGAAAAAAGATCAGTGGACTTGAAAGATCACTCTAAACACTTACGATTATTCATTGTTCAAGAGAAACCTAAAGAAGAGTATCAAAAAGCTCTTGAAGATATAAGTGAATTTTTATGTATACATGGCATCAATATAAAACCTATATTCGTAGAATCTAATTACACTGATTGAGTTGACCAACAAATATGATCAATAATCCAAATACTTATTGCGAAAAACTAAAAGAGGAGTATGTAAATGCTGAAAACAGACTTAAAGCAACAAGCGGTAATATTGATTGAACAACTCTCTAACGAAAAACTAAAAGCAGTCGTTGACTACCTGACCTATTTACATGACAAGGAAGCTTGGAATGCAACACATGAATTGGCAAGCGATGCAGAAATAGTGGAAAGTTTAGAACGTGCTGAGGCAGATGAAAAAGCAGGTAGACTCAAAAGTTGGGACGATGTTAGACGTAACGTTTGAAGTACAATTCACTGATGAAGCAATAACCCATTACCAATCACTGGATGCCAATATAACGCGCAGAGTCGATAATGCAATGGATATATTAGTTCACAATCCACTGTTTGGTCCTAACATAGTCAAATTAAAAGGACAGTATGCCGGTCTATATCGTTATCGTGTTGGACGATATAGGATTATTTATAGAATTGACATGCAAAACCATAGATGTATTATCAGAGGTATCTACCCGCGCGGAAAAGCATACCACAGTTAATTCAGAACGATAGAATTACGGAAAACTTCAAGTGAATCTTGTCACAAAGGAGAAAAACATGCCACATACATATAAAACTTGCCTCATCGGATGCGGACGGATGGGAGCAACCATTGATGACGAAGTCGCAGGTCGTGCCGATAGTTTCATCTGGCAACCCTTCTCACATGCTGCAGCTGCTGTGGCTTGTGAAAGAACTGATCTTGTCGCTGTTTCGGATGTGTTTGCGGACAAAGCCGAAGCCATTCGTGAACGCTACGGAGCTGAGCGTGCCTATACAGACTATCAAGAGATGATTGAGAAGGAAAAACCTGATATCATCTGTATCGCAACCCGTCCCGGCCCACATGCCGAAATCACTGTTTTTGCTGCAGAAAACAACGTTAAAGGTATCTACTGTGAAAAACCGCTCTGCTGTTCGATGGAAGAAGCAGACATCATGGTGGATATTGTTGAAAAGCACGGTGTTAAATTCAACTATGGCACGCAACGTCGTTTTATGCCGATTTACCGCAAGGTACGCGAACTTGTTGATGCAGGCGAAATCGGAGACATTCAGTGCACTATTGCACAATACGGCGCAAGTTCCGCGCTCTGGGGCTTAACACACGCCGCCGACATGCTCTTATTTCTCGCTAAAGACCCAGAAGTTGACTTTGTTCAAGGCACGGTCTCATGCAAGGATTCCGATTGGGATGGTAATCGTTTGAACGTTGACCCAGCAGTTACCAGTGGGTATATACGTTTTTCCAACGGAGTCCACGGGTATAATACTGCTGGCACTGGACCCGAATATGAGGTCTGTGGCACTGGCGGAAAAATCCGTATCCAAAACAACAGTAGAGAAATCCAATTCCGGAAGAAACAGGGAACATTTTATGAGGATGTGCCGTTTCCAGAAGTTTCCCGTGCTACTGGCACCGTGATGGGCATCACAGATGTTGCTGAAGCGCTTGACGAGGATCGTGAGACGAAAGGACCCGTCCATCTCGCGCGACGCAGTCAAGAGACATTGATGGGCATGATTGAATCGCATCGGTTGGGTGGTCAACGTGTCTCGCTCCCGATGGAAAATCGGAGTCTTTATGTTGGCAGGCGCGACTGGTAATATTTGAAAAACTGAATCTGTATAAACTGTTAGGCGCGCTGATAAATATGAACTTAGAGACCCAAATCCAAGAATTTCGTGATACCTTTTATCGTGTCAAAACCGAAGTCCAAAAACGGATTGTCGGTCAAGACGCGATAGTTGAAGGTGTGCTTCTTTGCTTACTTGCCAACGGACACGCGTTGCTTGAGGGTATACCTGGGTTAGGCAAAACGCAACTCATTCGGACGCTCAGCGAGGCACTCAACCTCACTTTCAAACCGATTCATTTTACACCAGATATGATGCCGTCTGACATCACAGGCACTACGTTCCTTGTTGAAGACGAACACGGTAGAAAACAGTTTGAATTCCAGCAGGGTCCTATTTTTGCCCAACTTATCCTTGCCGATGAGATTAACCGTGCTACGCCTCGCACGCAATCGGCACTCCTTGAAGCGATGCAGGATCGAACAGTTACTGTTGGACGGACAAGCCACAAATTAGAGGAACCGTTTTGTGTTCTCGCTACACAAAATCCGCTTGAAATGGAGGGTACTTATCCGCTTCCAGAGGCTCAGCTGGATAGATTTCTATTTAAACTTCTCATCGAATTTCCTAATGAAGACGAGATAGTTCAAATTATGCGGCGCACAACATCTGGCGCAGAGATCACAATCGACAAAGTTACAGATGCCGAAACACTGAATCAGATGCGCCAACTTGTGCCACAGGTTATCATCGCAGAACATATTGAGCGACACATCATTCGACTTGTCTGTGCTACACATCCCGATTCGGAAGACGCACCAGAAATAGTCAAACGTTATGTGCATCTCGGCGCGGGGATTCGAAGTATTCAAGCGATAACTCTCACTGCAAAAATCAAAGCACTCCTTGATGGACGTTATAATGTTGCCTACGAGGATATTGATAGTGTGCTTCTTCCCGCCCTCCGTCATCGCATCATTCTCAACTTTGAAGGGCAAGGTGAAGGCATTAGCCCTGATAATATAGTCAAAGAAGTTGGCAATACGATAACACCTATATCGTCGTAAATTATTGTCGGGTATAAAACCTTGACATCCCTGCACAGTTCCGCTAAAATTGAGTTACCAGAAAATTATCGGAGAGAATCATGGCGACAAAAGGCGCGCAAACATTTCTAACACCAGAGGAATACATCACTTTAGAACGTAAAGCAATCCCTGACGCTGACACAGTCAGAAGTGAATATGTGAATGGTAAAATAATTGGGATGTCCAGTACCAACCTTTCACACAATCTCATTACAGGAAATATTGCTGCTGAACTTCACACTCAGCTGAAAAGTAGCAGATGTGCAGTCCTAATGAACGAAATGCGTGTCAGTATTCCCTCGGCAAAGTGCTACTTTTATCCAGATGTTGTCGTTACTTGTGATGAACCTCGCTTTGAAGACGATGTTTTTGACATATTTCTAAACCCAATTGTCATTGTAGAGGTGCTCTCCCCCACCACTGAAGCGTATGATAGAGGTGAAAAATTTTCGCACTACCGACAGATTGAATTTTTGCAAGAATACATCGTCGTCTCGCAAGACAAGGTGAACGTTGAACGCTATCTCCGAAAACCGGATGAGTGGAGTATAACCTTTTTTCAAGAACTTACGCAGCAAGTTACACTTACTTCCATTGAGTGTGAATTGCCTTTGCAGGAAATATACGAGCGCGTTACATTCCATGAATAAAACTGACACTAAATGAACATTACTCGGAGCAGTGATTACTCATTTTGTGAGCGAAGTTTTAAGTTTCCTTTCATATTACCTTGCCACCATCCGCAAATCATGCTAAAATACCGATAGCATGAACCAACACGATTTAAAACATTCGCATAAAGTACTCCGTGCCCTTCTTGGAACGCGTTTCAGCACAGACGATGCCGTTCTAAATGCACACGCACGGGACGCATCATATCATAGCGGCGCGCTGCCCGATGCTGTTGCCTTTCCTAAAACCAACTCTGAAGTTTCTGAGATCGTAAAAATCTGTGCAAATTATAGTATTCCGATAATCCCTTATGGAACTGGCACTGGAGTTGAAGGAGCAGTCGTTGCAACTGAAGGAACACTTTGTATCTCTTTAAACGAAATGAACCACATCCTTAGCGTCAACGCGGATGATAGAGATGTTACTGTGCAAGCAGGCGTCACACGGATGCAATTGAACACACATCTTGTTGAACTTGGGACGGAACTCCATTTTCCCGTTGATCCGGGTGCGGATGCCTCATTAGGTGGAATGGCAGCAACACGCGCCTCAGGCACAAGTGCTGTCTGCTACGGCACCATGCAGGACAACGTTCTCGGATTAACCGTTATTACTACTGATGGCACACTTGTCCGCACCGGTAGTAGAGCGCGAAAATCCGCTGCAGGCTATGATTTGACACGTCTCTTCATCGGTTCAGAAGGCACATTGGGAATTATCACTGAAATCACACTCAAATTAGCGCGGTTACCAGAAGCAATCGCCTCTGCTGTCTGCGCGTTTCCATCTGTTGATGCCGCAGTAAACACCGTAATTGAACTCATAGGATCAGGTGTCAGTATCGTTCGGATAGAACTGTTAGATGAACTCCAGATGGATGCTGTTAATAAATATTCTGGATTAACTTATGAAGTTGCTCCGACGCTCTTTTTTGAATTTCACGGATCGGCAAATACAGTTGCCGAATGTTCAAAGATTGCTGGTACCATCGCATCAGCACATGGATGTGGCAATTTTCGATACGCCACAGATGAAACGGAACGTAAACGGCTCTGGCAAGCTCGTTATGATAGTTACTACGCAGCACTCAATCGACGCCCTGGCTCCGTAGGATATGTCACCGATGTCTGTGTCCCAATCTCTCGACTCGCTGAGTGTATCGCAAAGACAAAAACATTGCTTCAAAGTTCTAACCTTAGTGCATCTATGCTTGGTCACGTCGGCGACGGTAATTTCCACGTTGTCTTTCCGCTTGAACCTGACAATAAGGATGAATTGACAGAAGCACGGCAGATCAGCGACCAGATTGTAGACATCGCTTTGAAAATGGATGGCACTTGCACTGGCGAACACGGAATCGGCATCGGCAAACGGGCAGCGTTAGAGAAAGAGCATGGAGAAGCAGTTGACTTAATGCGCGCCATTAAGCATGCCTTGGACCCACAAAACTTAATGAACCCCGGCAAAGTGTTCTTGTAGGAAATGCTGGTAATCTTAATTTTAGGGAGCATCTTTTATGAAAAACTTAATTTTAATTTTGGTAGGTATGTTGATTTTAACCTTACCTGCCTTCTCAGAATTGAGTGACTCGGATATAGAACGTATCAAGGAGATTGTAAAAGTTGAGGGACAGATTCAGAGCAACGTGTACGTGCAGAAATAAAAACTGCAATGACCAACTCTGAAAAAGGAATAAAAGAACACATAAACACTAAAATGGATGGATTAGAAGATCTTCTGCATATAATAGGATTGTTGTTGATAGCCATAATATTATTGACAGTGGTAGCAATTGGAGTGCCACAGGTCTTTACTATGATCAAACAACAACGTGGACGAGAGGAACTGCGTACTGAACTTAGAGAACTTCGCGCAGAAATTGAACTCATAAAAGAAGGCAGTAAACCACATCCTGAATCACCCTAACAGCTTCAAGAAAACCAAATATGTCAAACAATTGGAAAGTTCTTATAACTGACTATGCATGGTCCTCTATTGAACCTGAACGAGAAGTGCTTGCCAAAATAGGTGCAGAACTTATCGTGGCAGAAACAGGTGGCGAAAAAGAACTTCTCACTCTCGCCCCGAAGGTGGACGGTATCCTCACCTGTTGGAAACCGGTTCGCAAGTGTGTCATTGACTCAGCAAAAAAATGCCAAATTATCGCACGTTACGGCATCGGATTAGATAACATAGATGTGGAAACTGCTACCGAGAACGGCATTATCGTTACAAATGTTCCTGCATACTGTGTTGATGAAGTTTCTGATCATGCGATGGCACTTCTCCTCGCTTGTTCAAGGAATATATCAGTTTACAATGAAGCGATTAAATCTGGCATTTGGGACCAGAACATTGGACAACAGATGTACCGATTACGTGGTAAAACATTGGGTATCATTGGATTCGGACACATTGCTAAAGCAATTATTCCAAAAGCGAAAGCATTTGGATTGAATGTGAAAATCTATTCACCCCGTACCTCCACGGAATTAATTCAACCTCAAGGTGCTGAAAAAGTCTCTTTTCAAGACTTACTTAAAACAGCAGACTTTATCACAATCCATGCACCATTAACAGCAGAAACGCAGCACATGTTCAGTCATGACGAATTTCGCGCAATGAAATCGACAGCATTTCTAATAAATACTGCACGAGGCGGTATTGTAGACACCGCAGCACTCACAGAGGCACTCCAAAACGGAGAAATTGCCGGTGCTGGTATAGATGTCTTGGAAACTGAGCCTCCGGAAATAGATGAGGTCTTGCTTACACTTGATAATGTGGTTATCACACCACACGCCGCATTTGTCTCTGAAGAATCAATCCTTGAATTGGAAGTAACTGCTGCAACCTGTGTGGCACAGGTTTTAACAGGACAACTTCCGGAATCTATTGTAAACCCATCGGTTTTAAAACGTCCAAACCTACGTGCAAAATCACTGATAGGTAAAAACTTATAAACGCGTTTTAAGCACAAACCTATTACATATTGGAGTACTCACATGCAACAGCTCCCTGACGCTACAGGACACTTCGGGCAGTTCGGTGGCAGATATGTCCCCGAAACACTCATGCCCGCACTCATAGAATTAGAAGAAGCGTACGCATCCCTCAAAGACAATCCCGACTTTCAAAAGGAATTTCGATATTATCTCAGCAAATATGTCGGACGTCCGAACCCACTCTATTATGCAGAACGGCTAACGGAAACACTCGGCGGTGCAAAGATATACCTCAAAAGGGAAGACCTGAACCACACAGGTGCACACAAAATCAACAGCGCAATCGGACAAATCCTGCTTGCACGGTGGATGGGTAAGAAACGTATTATCGCCGAAACTGGTGCAGGACAGCATGGCGTTGCAACCGCCACTGTCGCTGCAAAGTTTGATATGGAATGCGAAGTTTATATGGGTGAAGAAGACATAGAACGACAGGCACTCAACGTATTCCGCATGCAATTGATGGGAACAAAGGTTGTGCCAGTCAACTCCGGTTCACGAACGCTCAAAGATGCCATCAATGCCTGTTTCAGAGATTGGGTTACAAACGTCCGCACAACATATCTATTGCTCGGATCAGTTGTAGGTGCGCATCCCTATCCGATGATTGTTAGGGACTTTCAAGCTGTCATTGGTGAAGAAGCAAGAACACAAATTTTAGAACAAGAGAGCGATTTACCGGATTGTGTCGTTGCCTGTGTCGGAGGTGGGAGCAATTCTCTCGGCATGTTCTATCCATTCTATCATGACGAATCGGTACGGCTCATCGGCGTTGAAGCAGCAGGAGAAAGTATCCGAAGCGGACGACATGCAGCACCGCTCACTGCTGGAAGTGTTGGTGTTTTTCACGGGGCAAAGTGTTATCTATTGCAAGAAGATGATGGACAGATTACACCTGCACACTCAATCTCCGCAGGTTTGGACTATCCTGGTGTCGGTCCGGAACATAGTTATTATCGCGAAACTGGCAGAGCGGAATATGTTCCGATTACTGACGCAGAAGCAGTGGAAGGATTTAAGTTGTTATCGGAGACTGAGGGGATCATCCCTGCTTTAGAATCTGCACATGCGATTGCATATCTGCGTGAACTTGCGCCGAAACTTGGGAAAGATAAAGTTATAGCGGTCTGCTTGTCTGGACGTGGCGACAAAGACGTTTACACCATTGCAAAAGAATTGGGTATTACCTTGTAGATAAGAGTCTGTATTGAAATTTACTATATGTTGAATTTGTTTAATCTGTTTTCGGGAACAAACCTTCTATAACGAAATTAGACGACGATATTTTCCGCTATCGTAGCAATTTAAGAGAGGATATCGTGTCGTAACCTAAAGCGAGGAAGAATATGCCAGATCAACGATATTCTGTAAACGATTACTCTGTAGGAAATTTGTTAAATTGGATCCAGACTAAAGAAATTGCAATACCTGAGATTCAAAGACCTTTTGTTTGGCAGGCTGCTAAGGTGCGCGATTTTATTGATTCTCTGTACCGCGGATATCCTGTTGGCTATCTTATAACCTGGAAAGCTCCTGATGTTCGCCTCAAAGATGGAACACAATCAATTGGTCAGCGAATTTTGATTGACGGTCAGCAGCGCGTAATTTCCCTAGAGGCAGCATTATTAGGAAAAAAGGTTGTCAAAAAAAATTACAAGCAAGAGCGAATTGTTATTGGATTTCATCCAATTGAGGAACGTTTTGAAGTATCCAACCCTGTTATCAAAAAGGATGAAGGATGGATTTCTGATATTTCAGTCTTGTTTGATTCAAATTTTAAAATTCTTCACTACTTAGAGAAGTACTGTAAGGTTAATGATGGAGTAGATAGAGACGAAGTTTTTAATCGTATTGATCGCTTGCAAAAAATCCAGGGTAATAGCCTTGGAGTTGTTGAATTGCAACCAGAATTGGATATAGAAAAGGTAACAGATATATTTGTTCGCATTAATTCTAAAGGGATTACACTGAATGCATCAGACTTTGCAATGTCCAAGATTGCATCTGAAGAAAAGTATAATGGACCCCTATATCGTAAATGTATTGACTATTTTTGTTATTTGGTATCCTCACCAGGGGCATACAGCAAGTTATCTGCCAACTCAGATTTCGTTCAGAACGAATTTTTCGCGAAAATGAAGTGGCTTGAGAATTGGAAAAATGATCTCTACAAACCTTCCTATACCGATCTGCTTCGGGTAATTTTTATGGTAGGGTTCAAACGTGGACGCTTAAGAGATTTGGTAGCGTTACTGTCTGGACGAAATTTTGAAACACGAACCTTTGAGGATAATATTGCCGAGGATGCTTTTTCTCGGCTTGAAAATGGACTTACTCGCTATATTAACGGAGTTGATTTTAAGCGTTTCGTAATGATATTGGAATCGGCAGGATTTGTAGATAATTCAATGATTAACTCAGTGAATACTGTAAATTTCGCTTATGGATTATATTTGATGTTGCGTGCGAATGGGACAACTTCCCAGGAAATTGATGGATTGGTGCAGCGATGGTTTGTGATGTCAATATTGACAAGTAGATATACCGGATCCACCGAGACTGCATTTGATGAAGATATTCGTAGTATTATCAACCGTGGAACAAGAGAGTATCTCAATGTCATAGATCAAACGATTCTATCGGATACTTTCTGGAATGTGGCACTACCTCAACAGATGGAAACTTCAAGCACGAAGAGTCCTTATTTTAATGTTTTTTTGGCTAGTCAAGTAAAAGAAAATAATAAAGGTTTTCTTTCGCGGGATATTACAGTTCGGACCTTGCTTGAAGGACAGAAAGACATTCACCATATTTTTCCACGCAGCTACCTACAAAGTCATAATTTTGCTCCTAAGGATTACAATCAGATTGCAAATTTGGTTGTAATGCAAAAAGAGATTAATATCGCTATCGGGAATAAATCACCCTCAATATACTTTAAAACTTTGTGGGACAGGTGTGAAGTTGGTGAATCTTCTTACGGAAGAATAGATGATTCCGATGAGTTGGAAATAAACTTTGATGAACATTGCATTCCCTCAAACATGCAAACAGCAACTTTTGAGAATTACCCAGAGTTTTTGGAAAAACGCAGAAAACTCATGGCTAGCAAAATAAGGGATTATTACAAAAGCCTATAAAACAGAGGGTTATACCTAAATGTATTTTGATTCTTAATTCCGTAAATACCATTTTAGTGGAAATCCTAATCTATGGTAAGTTTCATGCTAAAACAAATTGCCATTGGATAGAATACATGCTATAATTCACGCAATTCCAATACCATAGAGGCAGCACAATGGCACGTGAAGTTTCGGATCAATCTCTACAACAAAAGATTCGTAGATTGATTCAGCTGCTTTTACACAAAGACGGTCCCTTAAGGAATTGGCGGTATTTCCCGACGCGGTTATTACTCCGAAAATTGCGATCAGAATCTGCGGAAATGCGTGCCTACGCTGCTGAAGGGTTAGGTGGTGTAGGGGATGTGCATGCTATTGCACCGCTAATTGAAGCATTATCCGACGATAATACAGCCGTTCGTCGTTTTGCTATATCTTCCCTTGGACACCTCCGCGACGAACGTGCCGTTGACAGACTTATTCCGTTCCTACAAGACGCAGAACCTGATATGCGTTGTGCTGCGGTCGTTGCTCTCGGTGAATTGGGACTTAGCGAGGAACGGTTTTCCAACCCACCTGTGCAGGTGATAGAAGCATTGATAAGCAGCTTCAACGATATTGATAGATCAGTTTGTTCAGCTGCTGTTGTGGCTTTAGGCAGAATCGGTAATCCGCAAGCTATTTCTGCGCTCAATACGTTAGCTGAAACCACCGAAAGTGAATGGATCCGCCGCTATATCAGTGAAGCGTTACATCAAATTGAGGAACAGAATGCCTAACAGACAAAGCAGCTTTTAGAAGAAATAAACAGTGAAAAATGAATGAAGATATAAAAATTCCTCAAACTGATTCAATTCAAGAACTTGCCAGATTTTGGGACTCTCACGACTTAACTGATTTTGAAAACGAACTTGAAGAGGTGCAGGAATCTATTCTTGAACCTATAGTCCCACTTACCTTAACATCTGAAGAAGCCGCAGCTGTTACCGCCGCAGCGAAGTCACGTGGAATATCACCAGTGATGTTAATTCGAGAGTGGGGTACTGAAGGCATCAAAGCATCAGCAAAATTGGAACTTTAAAGCAAGTGATCATCCGCTTCAAAAAAGGTAAAAATCAACATAAACACAAACCCGACACACTTACCTGCATTCGAGACGATGGGAGTGTCACTTGGACACATATTCATCGTGGATTTGTGCAACACGATTTCGCGCACTATGTTGTTGAAACTACGCTGGGTTTTCAAAATGCGTTTTTTGGTCTTGTGGCGAAAGGTTACGACATCCCTGATTTTAGTCTACCTACATCAAAACGTCCCTTCAAAATTCCCAAAGAAGCAATAGTTGCAGAACCTATCGTTGCCCTTTTACAGGCAGAATTATGGGAAAGTTTCCCTGATCCATTGCTTCAACCTGATAGCCGAGAACTTTCTGCCAACGTCACTCCTACGCAGATCGAGATAATGCGACAGCATCTGCGAAAATTGTTGCAGCAATGGGACAATTTGGTACCTGGTGATTCTATGGATTTGCAGTTTGACACGTTAGGAGAAAGGAAAAATGGACATCTTGCATAGCATTCGTAGTGCGTTGTCAGATGCACAGGACGCACTCAATCAATTTATCCAAAACCCCGATAATATCAAAGTTATTGCTGGGACAGCCTCCTTGATGCAAGAGGTTTTTGAACAGGAAGGCAGAATATTTGCTTGTGGAAATGGTGGGAGTTTATGCGATGCCATCCACTTTGCAGAAGAGTGCACAGGAAAGTTTCGTGATAATCGGAAACCGCTTCCTGTCATTGCACTAAGTGATTCCGGACATATTACCTGCACTGCAAACGATTTTGGATTTGCGGAAGTATTCGCGCGCCCTCTGTTAGCGTTAGGTCATCCTGGCGATCTATTAGTTGCCCTCTCAACGAGTGGGAATTCCGAAAATATTGTTCGTGCGGCGAAAGCAGCAAAATCAAGGCAGATGCACGTGGTTGGATTGATTGGTGGAGATGGTGGACAGCTTAAAAACTACTGTGATAGTTACTTAATTGCACCTGGTGGGACAGCGGATCGAATTCAGGAAATCCATATTAAGGTTTTACATATCCTAATAGAACAAGTGGAACGTTTGATGTTTCCTGAGAACTATTGACAAAAATACTGTTTTCTGATACTATTCTGTATGCTTCAACAAATTCCACCCTAAAAGTTTGCACGTTGACGGAGGACAGTTTGTGAAACCATCAGAAAATAAAAAAATGTATTGGCGGAAAAATCTACAATATCTCGGTATCCTACTCGGAATCTGGTTTGTCACATCTTTTCTCTGCTCAATCGTATTTGTTGAACAACTTGATAAAATTCGGTTCGGAGGGTTTCGCCTCGGTTTCTATTTCGCACAACAAGCATCTATATGGATTTTTGTTGTGTTAATTTTTGTCTATGCTTGGTTGATGAACCGCTTAGATAAAAAATTTCAAACTGATGAAGAAAATGCGGAGGATTCGGAATAAGTATGAGCGTACAAGCTTGGACCTTCGTGATGGTGGGTCTCTCCTTTGCATTGTATATCGGTGTAGCGATTTGGTCCAAGGCGCGTTCAACTGGGGATTTCTACGTCGCTGGTAGCAATGTGCATCCGGTTGTGAATGGCATGGCGACAGCGGCAGATTGGATGAGTGCCGCGTCTTTCATCTCAATGGCAGGGATGATCGCTTTTCTGGGACGCGACGGTTCCGTCTATCTTCTCGGATGGACAGGCGGGTATGTCCTGCTTGCACTACTATTAGCCCCCTATCTTCGTAAATTCGGTAAATATACTGTTCCTGATTTCGTAGGTGATCGGTATTACTCACAATTGGCACGGATAGTTGCTGTTGTTTGTGCTGTATTTGTTTCGTTTACCTATGTTGCCGGACAGATGCAAGGGGTCGGTATCGCCTTTTCCCGATTTTTAAATGTTGACATTACTTATGGTGTGCTTGTTGGGATGGGAATTGTTTTCTTTTATGCTGTGCTTGGCGGCATGAAAGGCATTACCTATACGCAGGTCGCACAATACTGTGTCCTCATTTTTGCATTCCTTGTACCTGCTATATTCATCTCTATCCTTGTTACAGGTAATCCAATTCCTCAGTTGGGGTTGGGCGCGGCAGACGATTCAGGGGTATACCTTTTAGACCGTCTCAACGGATTGCACGAAGCACTCGGTTTTGATAGATACACTGATGGCAGCAAATCTAAAATTGATGTGTTTTTTATCACTGCTGCGCTTATGTTAGGTACAGCAGGACTTCCTCACGTAATTATACGGTTTTATACAGTACGTAAAGCATCTGAAGCACGAGCCTCTGCTGGATGGGCACTACTGTTTATCGCACTTCTTTATACTACTGCCCCTGCAGTTGCCATTTTTGCGAAAACAAATTTGCTTAAGACCGTGACTTATGAACAGGATGGTGAATTACAAGATATTAGATATGAGGATGTCCCTGAGTGGTTCACAAATTGGGAAAAAACCGGCCTCATAAAATTTGATGATTTAAACAACGATGGAACAATACAGTACCGTGGTCCAAAATCTGATGTACCGAATGAACTTGAAATCAGCAACGACATTATGGTATTAGCTAATCCTGAAATTGCCCAACTACCGAATTGGGTTACAGGATTAGTTGTGGCGGGAGGTTTAGCAGCAGCACTGTCTACTGCTGCAGGTTTATTGTTGGTTATTTCAACGGCTATTGCCCATGATTTACTTAAAGGTTGCATTGTACGTGATTTATCCGAAAAACAGGAATTAATGGCTGCGCGAGTCGCGGCTGGTTTTGCTGTCTGTGTTGCTGGATATTTTGGTATCAATCCTCCTGGATTTGTTGCACAGGTCGTTGCATTTGCCTTTGGACTCGCGGCAAGTTCATTCTTCCCCGCAATCGTCATGGGAATTTTCTCTAAGCGAATGAACAAAGCTGGGGCAGTTGCAGGAATGATTGTCGGTTTTACCTTCACTGCAGCATATATTATCTTTTTCAAATTTATCAAACCCGACCTTAACACGCCAGAGTATTGGTTATGGGGAATATCGCCAGAAGGTATCGGCACTCTTGGAATGGTGTTAAATTTTATTGTCTCTATTGTCGTATCTATTTTCACACCACCGCCACCTGAAGAGGTACAGGTATTGGTAGAAGAAATTCGAGTTCCATAAAAAGGAGGTATTCCGATGAAGTCCCAAATTTTAGGGCAAAAACACAATTCATTTTCACGACCTTGGATAAACTTATATAAACTATTTATTCCCATCTTCTTGATAACTGGTATCCCTATTTTCGCAGACGCAGCGAAGGTTACTGATTTTATTCCAAAGGAAAGCGTCGTTTATATACAATTAAATGATTTTGATGAAATTTACAACGAAATTCAGGTCTCGGAAGATTGGGAGCAAACACTTGATCACGTTTTGGACGAATCAGATTTACAAGAAATACAACAAGGAATGTTGGCAGCAGAAGCGATTATCGGAACAGATCTATTTGGTATAATTGACACTGTGGGATATCAAACAGGTTTTGCGATGTGGGACGTGGGGATAAATAGCATTCGGGGCGGTATTGTTGTACATTCAGGCGGAAACCTTGCTAAGTTGCAACGATTAACTAAAATCTTGACCGGTGCAATGGGATTGTCTGGGGGAACATTAAAGCCTAATGCAGGCGAACATAGAAAAGTTAAATACGATACACTCCAAATGCCAGGTGTCCTCTTTAATTATGGATTTGTGGGTGATTTTCTTGTCGTTGGTATTGGTGAAAACAGTTTTGAGAAATTGATTGATACCTACCGAAAAAAATCCTTATCTATTGAAAAAAACGAATCGTATTCAAAAGCCTCCAAAAAATATGAGATGGGACAAGTAACAGGGTTCATCAATGTGTCAGGTCTATTACCGCTGCTGCAAGGCTTATCAGATATTGAACGAACACAACTGCAAACTTTTAAAACTGTATTTGCTCAACTCAATCTATTGGAGGTTGCACCACTTTTTCAATTCTACACTGAATTTGATTCGACCCTCCCGGAAAGCAGAATTGGACCCTTCCTAAAAGAAGGTGACGAACTGGAAATACTTAAGAGTTTGTCAGGAAAAGAGGACCTGTTTATTGCTATTTCTCCAACGATTTTAGAAACTGTCTGGGAACTGATCCATACTGAAATTGAAAATACAGAAACGGATGACGTTTATGCTTTCATCACCCTTCTGGAAGGCATCTTAAATCTCGATTTTGAAGACGATGTTGTTGCCGGTTTAACTGGCGAACTGGCGTTATCCGTTGACGATTTGACACTATTTGAACCGGATGATTTGGAAAGCCTTGATATTGATGAAAACACCTTCCAGATTGACGCGGGAAACGTGTATACACACGGGAGTTTAATTTTCATTCCAAAAAACCCTGGCAAATGGGAACAGATAGGTAACAGTCTTTCTAATTTGCAGAATACTTCTGTTTCTAAAACAGATTATAAAGGTGCAACGGTGTCTGAGTTTGGATCGAATATCTACTATGCCGAAAGGGATGGACTGTCTCTTTTAAGTTTTTCTGAAGAGCAGATGCACTCAATCGTTGACACGCTTCAAGAGAAGAAGAAACCATCCTACTTAAAACGGCTGCCAAAAACACCTCTTGTAGTTCTAAAACTTAATATTTTGAAATTATTAGAATCAATTGAAGGTGTAGGACCGATAGAAGATGATAATCTAAAACCTGATGAAATATCTCCACTCCTTGCT
>JAPPMR010000218.1:0-6231 GCA_028818995.1 Candidatus Poribacteria bacterium
CGGTAATTTGGAGAAATATCCGGTGCGGTTAGAAACCGCACCTACCGGGTTTGGTGCCTGCTGAAAATTGGAAAATCAACAATTATTATTTAATATTGCTTTACATGAAGATTAATTTATTAATTCGGTAATTTGGAGAAATATCCGGTGCGGTTAGAAACCGCGCCTACCGGGTTTGGGTAAAATTAGAATTACCGAAATATTTTCTTAATCTTCATCAAAACGCGCCTACCTTGGGTAATAAATCGGGCTTACATAGCCCTCCAACAATACGATATCCTTAAATTGACATCTATGGGGTAAGCGAAGCGAAACCTATAGGTGTAAAAGCGTTTTATGTTGGGTTTCGTGCCTCAACCCAACCTACAATATAATGTGGACACAGTACTAATGTTGATCACATATTCTTGTAGGTTCTTGCCCCTTAATAAAAGGTTCGTTGCTAATGTTTTCTGGGGGACACTTATCTTTATTTTTGAGTAGACCAGTCATTTTATCAATTTCCCAGAATTCAATTCCTTCTGGTACGGGAAATTCCTTTTCTGGACCGCGGGCTGCATCTTTTATGAAACGCGCCCAGATAGGTAATGCAGCCTCTGCCCCTTGCTGATTGTAATTACGACGATTTCGTTTATGGACATCAAAACCGACCCAAACACCGACAATCAAGTCAGCAGTATATCCAACGAACCACGCATCCACGTTACCATTTGTAGTCCCAGTTTTTCCAGCTATAGGGCGAGTGATTTGATAACCATGATATTCTGTTATAGCACGCCGTCCCGTTCCGTGTTTAATAACACTTTCCAAAAACGAAGTAATCTGGTACGCCAATCTCTCATCTAAAACACGGGTGCGTTCCGGTTGAGAAGTATAAATCGGTTTACCTGCTGCATCTACGATATATTGGATGTAAACGGGTTCGGTTAGAATTCCGCGATTCGCGAAGACTCCATAAGCTGCTGTTAATTCAATCACCTTCATACCAGACGCACCTAAAGTAAGTGCGGGTGTAGGTTGCATAGGGCTTTCAATTCCCATTCTTTTTGTCAGTTTTACAATCCGATCTATACCTTCCCATAAACCATCCTCATTAACTGGTGTTTCCAAAGCAGCTCGGACCGTTGGAACGTTAATTGAACGTTTGATAATATCTCGAACCGTAAGTGGACCATTAAAGGTAAAACTATAGTTGTCGGGGTACCACATTGGTTGCCCTGGTGCTGGTACCATTCCCCAACTTTCATCAATAAGTATCGTTGCGGGAGTAACTATGTAAGGTTCTTCCATAAGTGCAGCAAAAACGATGGGTTTAAACGCTGAACCCGGCTGCCGACGCGCGGGGTCACTCCGGGTGCCGATAGTTCTATTAAAATAGTTAAAATTACCTGCCATCCCATTATCAGATATATGGTAATCGCGCCCACCCATCATCGCTTTAACATGTCCCGTACGCGGATCAAATGCAATGAGTGCCGCTTGCAGATAACTATCTATTGGATCAATGCGCCGTGGATTGTCCTTATTTTTGTCGTAATTCGGTAGGTGTTTCGCCCATGTTCTATCCATGAATCGCAAGTGGTCTGCTATGGCATTTACCGCGACTGATTGCATTGACATATCTATGGTTGTATAGACTTTCAATCCATCTTTATACAATCTGCTTTGAAGTTCCGGAATTTTATCCAGTTCTAATTCAATATGATCTAAAAAGTGTCCTGCAGTAGTTTGATTCTCTTTAATAGATGTATTTGTTGGCTCTTGAACTTGTATCGGTTGATTCCGATTTTCGCTGTATTCTTTAGGTGTGATAAGTTCTTGGTTGTACATCGCTCTAAGTACCAAATCACGGCGCTTTTTAGCATTTTCAGGATTTTTTATTGGTGAATAAAACGTCGTTCCCTTTGGAATAGCTGCGAGCAAAGCACATTCGTGGTAATCCAGCTCAGACACCTCTTTGTCAAAGAAAGCCAAAGCAGCTTTTTGGACACCGAATAGTTGTTGCCCCCCAAATCGTCCGAAGTCAATATAGTTAAGATATCCTTCCAGAATTTGAGATTTTGACAATTGTTTTTCGATTCTAAATGCGAGCAATACTTCACGAGTTTTTCTGGCAGGAGTTCGTTCTTTTCCCAAGTAGATATTGCGAGTTAACTGCTGTGTCAGTGTGCTTGTAGCACCAATTCGGTCACCGCCCGTAAGAGAATCCTTGATCGCCCCGACGAGTCGGATGATATCAACCCCTGAATGTTGATAAAATCGTCGGTCCTCAATTGCGATAAATGCATCCACAAGTTTTCTTGGCATCTCGTCAAGTGGAATAATTTTGCGCGTTGTTCCTTTTTCATCTCCAGAAGATTCCTTAATCAGTTCAGGTTCAAGGTAAAAATTACGGATTGCGTTCCCCTCATCGTTTTTGATAGATTCTATTTTTCCTTTTTTTATTGAGAGATAAATGCGTTTTGCTTCTGTATCTTTTTCCATGTACGGATATACAAATTCGCGAAGGAATATATCGACAGTTCCATTTTGTTCGCCCTTTTTTCCACTGAGTTGCAGCAAATATTGACCCTGAGAGTTTATGCCTGTAGTGCCTTGCTTAACCGCTTCATATTCCAAACGTTGAAGTTTATCGGTTAAAAAGACGGCAGAATCATTGAGCTGCACTTCACATATTGATGAATATACCTCAAGATGCTGTCGCCAAGTTTGTTTATCTACTTTATAATTTAAGTTGTCCAGCTTAAGTGCTGCCACATCTTCCCAACATCCATACATAAAACCACCCGCGACGCCGATGCCGAAACAGATCACAAAGAATACAAGCAGTAAACTGACAAAGATAATACTCAGAATTACTTGCAATGAATTATATAGGAAATGGCGCATATTGTTCTCCAATCAATGGGCGTTATGTGAAAGACAATCATCCTTTTTCCAAATTCTGTCTTTTAAGGTGTTCGATCTAAATCTGCTTTTCTGACACGCTTAATGGTGCATCCGATTGCACGTGTTTTCTTCTGTTTATCCAGTATAGTCTTTCCATCTAACACTAATTCCAACACATTCTTGAGATAATGCGTTTTAGGCGTATTTCGACTATCGTCAATTGCCCCTCTATATCGGAGCATTTTTTCTGTATCTATAAGAAAAACCTCTGGTGTTCTGCGTGCTTGAAAATAGTCTGCAATATTGTTATCTGGATCTTTGAGAATAGGAAAATCTAAGTTGTGTTTCTCGCGGTACTTTTTAATTTTTTCCACCGTTTCGTACTTATTGGAATGAATACCTACAAATTGCACATTTTTTTCTTTGTAACTTTTTACCAGCGAATTGATACGTTCAACATATTCATCCATCGCCGGACATTGTGTCGCAAGAAATATCAACACAACCGCTTTTTTCTCCTTACTCAGAGTTTTCAAGCAATGGGTTTTATTTTGAGTGTCTTTGAGACTCCATTCCTTGACCTTTTCATCAATTTTGACAGGTTTTTCCGCTGCTAACGAGAAAGCGGCAAGTACAAGTATAAGTATAAGTCCAAAACTTGTGATAAACTTCCGCATCTTATGTCTCCTTATGTTAAAACGATGTAAACCTAATTTCGTTTATAATCCATGCCTTCCAAATAACGAGCATTTCGTTAATATTTTACGGATGACAGAAAATCGGTCAATTCGTGTAAATGGGAGAGTTGAACGTCTACAACGGATAGGTCTGGACAATCTTTTGTTTGGTTTCCAACCATCCAAGCGGTCCACATTCCTACGTTCTTCGCACCAATCATATCTGCTTTATAACTATCTCCAACATAGATTGCTTCAGCAGGATCAACATTCAATTCAGCCAAAGCGGCTTCAAAAATGCGTGGGTCAGGCTTTGCTACGCCAAATGCAGTAGAATCTATAATTACATCAAGCAATGGGGAAAGTTCGTACTCATCACACCATCCACGCGTATTCCCAAAGTTATTACTGATTACGCCAAGTTTATAGGTGCTATGGAGTGTTTTGAGCCACTGTCTATTTTCTGTAAGACTCTGCGAGACTCCTTTGCAAAACCATTCCACATATTCGTCTTTCAATTGATCACTCAAATCGAGTCGTTTAAAAATTCCCGTACCGATAGCATCTGACGTTTCTCGTAAAGTACAACGTGCCGCTTCGCTATTTGCAATTGCTCCGACAGGCAACATTGAGCCTTCCTGATAAGACCACTCAGCCGCGGAATCACCGAATGCAAATTCTGATATTGTGGCTTGATCTGCAACATCAAACTCCTCTCGGGTGATTTCAGGATGGTGTTTTTGAATAAACTGGTACGTGCGTTCTAACCAGTGGATACCGTTACCATCTAAAGTGCCGCCAAAATCAAAAATTAATGCTCTGATCATCTATATCTTTTTTTCCTTTTCTGAAAATTTAATGTCTAATTAATGTGAGTTCCTTATTTGTAGCGTAAACTGTATGAGGATTAATTTATTAATTCGGTAATTTGGAGAAATATCCGGTGCGGTTAGAAACCGCACCTACCGGGTTTGGGTAAAATTAGAATTACCGAAATATTTTCTTAATCTTCATTTAGCTTGCGCCTTTTGGGACACAATCTGAATGAAGATTAAGAAAATAAATCAGTAATTTGGCGAGGTTAGGAAACCTCGCCAGCGGCGGAAGGACACCTGCTTCGTGCAGACAGAAAATTACCGAATTAATAAATTAATCTTCATACAGATTGTGCTACAAAAAACCACCAAATTGGAAAATAAACGTAACGAGTTTGGGATGACTTCTTTATTTATGGAACTCACGTTAATTAGAATTATTCTGATTTAACTTTGTTACTAATGCTTCAACAACCTCAGTTATTTTAATTTCTTCCATGCACAGGTACGGTATATCCTGCCGATGGCAAGTGCGTTTATAACACGGTCTACACGAAACAGGCTTCTCAATGACGGTATGATCAGTGCCGTAAGGTTGATGACGGCTTGGGTCTGTTGGGCCAAAGAGTGCAATGGTCGGGATGCCGACAGCAGCAGCAATGTGCATCGGACCGCTATCACAAGTTAGACATACTTCACAACGTTCTAATAGTGCGCCAAGTTGCAATATATCTGTTTTTCCTACAAGATTAACTATTGATTCTGAATGTGGTAATTCTCCTACAAGTAATATTTCTGCTGTTGAACCTGTTAATACGATTTTGACATCGGGCAAAACGTTGGAAATTTGACTGATAACAGCAGCAAAATTACTTATATCCCACTGTTTTGTCCGCCATGTTGTCCCTAAATTAACTGCGATTAGTCTATCATTTGGAGCTATTCCTTCATTTCGCAGTAGTTTTTGAGTTGATTGACGTTCGGCATCTGTATGCCAAAATTCCAATTGGGATTGTGAGAAACCTTGCATTGTATCTTTGGAACTTGAAGTAGGGACGGTGTTTATATTCAGTAGGCGCAGTACAGTTAGATAACGATCAACTTCATGAAGATTGGTGTTGTGCGGACAAGATGTTGTTAGTAAAAAGCCTCGCCCCTTATAGTTTGATCCAATGCGTATTGGTATTCGTGCTATGAAGCAGAGCAAGGCATTACGGAATGAGGTCGGATGCAACACAACCGAAATATCAAATTTATGTTCTCGTATCTGGCGAACCACTTTCAACAGTGATCTAAATTGACCGTTAGTTCTTGTGTCAACAATATACTCGTCAACATACGGATTTGATTTCATTAAGTCAACGACAAGTGGTCGCAAAAGTAATGTCAGAAAGGATTCTGGATACGCCTGTTTGAGCGCGCGCAAAGCAGGCGTAAGTAGGACCATATCACCGATCCAAGCACCTGTGTGACACACAAGTATTTTATGCATTAAAAATAAAATGGATTTGACCAAGCTTTTTTGCCTGTCACATCCGTCACTTCAATTCGGACATATTTTGTGCCTTGAGAAACAGTATACGTTGCTTCTGTTAGGAGTTCTCCATTCGATGGAAGGACACGCCTACCACGACTACGTTCCGCTTTAAATACGATTGATTGCGCCTCTGAGCACTTAACGGTTAGTTGGTTATCAGTAAGGTCTATATCCTTGATTTCTGGTCCGAGCGTTGAATAAAAAGCACCTGCTCGGAGTGCTTCCATGATGTTATCAAGTGTCAGTTCCTGTGCTTTCACCATGATCCACCCGTGGAAACAGTCGTGTTCTGTGCCGTGTGCATCGTCGGCAG
>JAPPMR010000218.1:6241-15800 GCA_028818995.1 Candidatus Poribacteria bacterium
CGATGCCGTGCACCGGACCACATATATCTAATAGATCATCCCATGACTGTTCAGAAAAACCTTTGCCGATAGTCATACAGGTATCATTGTAGACTTCAACAGCAAAGTAACCACGCAACGGCAAATAATCAGTAATTGTGTGTCCACACCAATAAGGATGGCACAAGACTGCCTCTCCGCCCTGTTCTTTAATGTCATCAATAACAGCATTCGGATGCATCTTGGCACAATTTACAGGTTCATGGATATTTATCGCTACAAAGTGATATGTGCCGCCTCCATAAGGGTTTGATGGATGCACTTCACTTCCGGATATTGCCAAAAAGTCAGATGTACTGTAAGCCTCCACATCGTTAACTTTACGGTGATCGGTTAACACGAGAAAATCGTAACCTGCCTCTTGGTAGGCTCCAAAACGGTCTGGGACAGAAAGTTTTCCATCAGATTCTGTGCTATGACTATGGGTATTACCTCGATACCATTGCCCTGGTTGTTGAAAAGGATTTGTGGTCAACATAGTTTTACTCCTTGCATATTGATATGATTCTGAATTGGTAGAATCCTACATGTTCCTGCGTATATGATTGTCGCGGTTATAACAGAACACGTTAAATTTTAACATAATCATAAGCCATTGTCAATATAATCAGGTTGCAAATTCCTGAGAATAACACTTGACAGAATCATATTTGTGAAGTATGCTTAAGAAAATACATCTGATGAAATTAGCAATGAATTTTAAAAGGAAACTGTGATGACTGGTGGCACAATTTTTGTCGAATGTTTGAAAGCACAAGGTGTTGAGGTTATTTTCGGTCTACCGGGAAACCATCTTGACACTGTCTATGAGGCATTATATAACAATCAAGAAAGTATTCGGCACTATGTGACGCGGCACGAAGGTGGTGCTGCGTTTATGGCAGATGGCTATGCACGTGCAACTGGTGATGTCGGTGTCTGCATGACGGTTCCGGGGCCTGGCTCAAATAACGCTGCAATAGGAATATGTGAGGCATGGACAGCATGTTCACCAGTGTTACTGATTACAGGACAAAATCCGTCTTACTTAGCACAGAAAGATCCACGAAAGAGTTTTCATGGGTTGGATCAGCAAGCTGCCTTTGCCCCGATGACGAAACATATAGAGATTGTACACCGTGTAGATCAGATTTCGGATGCTGTCAATCGTGCATTTAGTGCGCTGCGTTCAGGACGCCCTGGTCCTGTGCTAATGGAACTTGCAACGGATGCATTACAAGCGGATGCTGAGCTGCCAATCCCACCAAGAAATAACGGTGTACAGACGATGGCAAGCTCGGAAGATGTTGACGCAGCGATGGCGTTGATTAGTTCCTCTGAACGTCCGCTAATTGTTTCTGGTGGTGGCATTAATCATACGCGTGCAACAGAAGAGCTGCTTGAATTTGCGCATCTGTTGGATGCTCCTGTCGCAATGACGGGCATGGGAAAGGGTGCTGTTCCTGAAGATTCACCTTATTCAATTGGTCTTTTCCGCGATGGTGTGGCACAAGCAGCGATGAAAGTATCCGATCTCATCATTGCTATTGGGACCCGATTTACCTATCGCGACACAGGTAATTGGTCTTTACAAATTCCACAACCCCTTATACACATTGAAGCAGATGTCAGCGAAATTCATAAGGAATACCCTGCAACCGTAGGAATCGGTGCAAATCCTAAATTAGTGCTACAACAGTTAAACGATGCGCTCGGTGGAGAAAAACTGACCGGTGGTTGGGGGGAGAACTTACAACAACTTCGCAGCCAATTCACATCAATTGAGCCACCACGTATTCTTAAAGAGATGCGTGATATTATACCGCGGGATGCGATTCTATCTGTTGATGTGAATATTACTGGTTACGGTGCGCTCCCTCATTTCCCAACTTATTCTGCTGGTAGTTTTATTTTTTCAGGGATTTCAGTTGCTATGGGAATTGGGTTGACTGCAGCTATCGGTGCGCAGGTGGCATATCCGGATCGGAAAGTTGTTGCTCTCAGTGGAGATGGTGGGTTTTTGATGACGAGTCCCGATCTCGCCACTGCTGTGATGTACGACCTGCCTATTGTCACCCTTGTGATGAATGATAATCAATACACTTCCATTGAGCGGGGGCAGCTACGACGGTTTGGTAAACGTATCGGCGTTGAATTGGTAAATCCTGATTTTGTGCAGTTCGCGGAATCATTTGGTGCAATTGGGTTACGCGTTGAAGATATGGATGATTTTAGACCGACACTTGAAAAAGCACTCGCTTTAGATAAACCTGTAATTGTTGAAGTGATAAAGTAAATTTATAGCAAACTTTAGAATTAACGAGACATTTTGAGACGTAGGAGGGAATTCCGATTCCCGATTATCAGTGAGGTTCGTCGCGATTCGGAGATCGAAATCAACGGTATGAACGCATTTAGGCATTCACTGCCTACAAAAAACGTGCATCTTTATTTTTAAAGTTCACTATATTCACAAAAGGGAACGACAAAGTGGTCGCGCCATTCACAAATTA
This sequence comes from Candidatus Poribacteria bacterium, assembly GCA_028818995.1. The sequence continues at coordinate 8,773 of JAPPMR010000218.1, forward strand.
GATCAACACAGTGGTTGTTTATAGTGGAAACCATAATTACTTGCACACGATTGTAGCGTAACCTGTTAGGTTGCTTACACTCTGCACAAACTGGAAAGTTTGTGCTACGGCACAGTCCAATAGGTCGGTTTAAGTCCTACAGACCAAAAGTGTGCATATATTTTTGTATTTCACTATAAAACAAAAATAGAAGTTTTCTTTTAGTCTTGATTACTACCTAATTAAGGGATTTGGAGTTTAGAATATGCGAAAAAAGATAGGCGTTTTGACAGGGGGTGGTGATACCAGTGCGCTCAACGCCACCCTCAAAGGCATCGCGTTGAAAGCCGAAGAACTCGGTTTTGAACTCGTCGGCTTTATGGAGGGATGGCGAGGTGTTTTGAAAGGTGGACGCTACTTTACTTTAACACCTGACCTGATTGATGAAAATCACGGTGGAACAATTTTAAAGAGCTCGCGCACCAACCTTATCGCATCAAACAAGTTAGATGAAGCGATTGAAAACCTCAAAAAACTAAATATCAGCGGACTCATACCTATTGGCGGTGACGATACACTCACAGTTGGCACCGCGCTTTCAGAACAATTCACCACAGTTTTTGTTACAAAGACGATTGATAACGATGTTGGTATGAATCCACCTGCGGGGGATTCGGTTGATTATTCTAAAATGGTGAACTATTTTTGTCCGGGTTTTCCATCAGCAGCAAGTCGGGTAATTAATGCTGTCCGCGATTTACGTACAACGACCTATTCCCATGACCGTGTGATTATAGTAGAAGCGATGGGCAGAGATGCAGGGTGGTTGACGTTGTCCGCCGCTTATGGTTTGGCAGACCTTATCGTTGTGCCTGAAGTGCCGTATCAGCCTGACAGATTGGCAGAAGCAATCAAAGAAAAACATACTGAACAGGGAAATGTCATTGCCGTTGTTTCAGAGGGTATCCGAAATGATGCAGGTGAATTGATGATTACCTCACAGGCAGAACTTGATGCTTTCGGTCACACAAAACCGGGTGGCTGTTCAGAGATTATAGTTGAAGCGATGAAAACACGACTACCTGAAATTTCCAGTTCAGCATTCCGTGCGTTGATACTTGGGTATATGCAAAGGTGCGGTAGTCCAATAGAATTGGATAGAGATACCGCAATTAATGCAGGGGCACTTGCGGTGCGTTCACTTGCTGATGGTATGGTTAATGGCGTGGCAACAATTACCCGCACAGATGCTGGCATAGAACCGATTATGTTGCCTATTGAACAAGTGCTAAAACGTGATGAAACGGGACACGTTATCCGCCGCAGTCTTGACCCACGGTTTTATGATGCTGAACGTTATCACTTGTCTCCTGAAGGTGCTGGATATTTCCGACCACTTTTTGGTGACCTGCCGCGCAGGAGGCGAAACCCAGAAGAGCGTGGTATTGAAATTGGCAAAATTGTGTGATTCACTGTTTATAGTAAAATCTAAAATACATATCCACAATTGCCTATATATTGGCGAGGTTAGGAAGTAATCAACGGTATGAATGCCATTTAGGCATTCCCCGCCTCGCCAGCGCGAGCGTGTTGGGATCGTTGTTCATTGAAATTGCACATATTTTTGGGTTTTACTATAAAATTGTTCCTACAACGGCAAAGAAATTGGGGTGCCAGTTTGTGAGGAACGATATGTTGCTTCTGCCAATTCAATTCCATCTCTCCCAATACGTCCATGTGTTGTCGGTTTTGCTTCACCAGCAATGCACTGTAACCAATGATCAATACTCGCGCCTTTTGCTGCAATGCCCCAATAGCGTTGATTCCGTTGATCTTCAGATAGATTGCGATAGGTATCATCATCTGGGACAGGCGCGGTAAATTCTTCCGCCGATGTCATATCGTGAGTTTTCCAACGCAGTCCGTGCCGAATCAACGTTGCAGAGCCTTCGCTGGTAACGAGTCCGTTTCCACTATTCCCGATTTCAGCAGCCCAACTTTTAATCATCATACCGATGCCACCGTTTTTGAAATGGACAGTTAATACAGCGTTGTTCTCAACCGCTTCCTCAGCAGGTGGATAAGTGCCGCCAAGCGGAACATGGCTCGTGAATCCATAGACAGACGTAGCGGGACCGTATAACCACAACCAGATGTCAAGATTATGAATTGCTTGCTCCACAAGCATGCCACCCGATTCCGCTTTGACGAAAAGCCACGGATGTCGTTCGGGTGAAAAATAACCTACCTGATTGGAATACGCCATCTGCAATGTGCCGAGTGTGCCGTCTTCTAACAGCGATTTCAATTTCATGTATCCCGGATCAAATCGCATCATATAGGCGACCATCAGTAGCACGCCAGCATTTTCTGCAGAGGCAACCATTTCGTCTCCCTCCGCAACATTACAACACATCGGTTTTTCCATCAAAATATGTTTGCCAGCATCGGCGGCAGCACGAGTTATCTCAAGATGTGGACGCGGATGAACGCATACATCAACGGCATCTATATCTTGTCTATCAAGAAGTTCACGATAATCGGTGTACGTGTCTGCGTCAAAACGGTCTGCTTGTTCGTTGGCAGATGCTTCGTTGATGTCGGCAATTGCAACAATGTCTGCGCGTCGTGTCGGTTCTTGGTAATACGGCGCGTGGAGCGCGCGGAAAATACCCCCACATCCGATAATGCCAATTCTAATTTTGTCCATCAAATTCTCCTTTCTGACTACTGCTTTTTAGGATAGGAGGTGTTCCTTCATCTTGTAAGAGTTCAAGTGTCTCTGCGATAATCGCATGTTGTAATGTCGGATTGTTCGGTTCACCGAGCGGATACCCAAGACGATGCGGGACCAGCAAGGCACGCGGCGGTTTCACCCGTTTCGCGATGCTTTCCACAAGCGTAATTGAAACCGTGGAAATTCCTGCTTCTTCAACAGCACGTTGTATCAACCCTACAGACTGATTACACATCGGTCACACAGGAGTTAAGAAGGCAACATCCACCCCATCGGATTTTAGCATCTGTACCACCTCTGGTGCAGTTTGTCTGATGAGCGGCTCCGGTTTCGTGATTGATCCCATAAAACTAAAGTGTCTGTGATTGAGCGAACCGATTTTTCCTTCAATTTCCAACTCTTTAAACCTATCCAGTGGAAACGCCAAATTTACATCACTTTCAATACCGCGTTTGTCGTAAGCCTCACTTTTGTGTCCAGCAGAAAGAACTTGGGTCTGGATTGAATTGGGAATTTCTCGATATGAACAGTCATTGCTATTAAAAGGGACCTGTTCAGGGAGATAAAATCCAGCAGTCGTAATGAGAGCAACTTTACATTCGTTCAACGGCAAACTTAACGGTGTGTTGGGCGATGTCTTATAACGCTGGATGCGATAAAACTTCATAAAGAATTGAATTATATGGTCAATTTTACGCAAAGATGCCATAGTTTTTTAGATTCGTGTGTTTTAATTTACGCTTTATTTTCAAGGGGCCAGCCACCGTGTTCAGCAATGGTATTGTCAATATCTCCCATAACGTTTAAGGTTTTTTCAAGTGCACCGCAGATATTCCGATAATGTTGAATTTCATCATACGTCAAAGTTCTCGAATTACGGTCAGTGAGCCATTTTTCGGCAGGTTGGTGTCCACCTACGCGAAATTCCCAAACCTCCCGTGGGATTGGTTCGAAGTACTGGGTTTTATTAATCCAAACACGTTGATCCGCGCCTGTCCAACGAATATCTTCAACTTTTTGATTGCCGCTTACTGGAAAATCTGGCAGACTTAGATATTCACTTTGAAAGAGTTGTGATTCCACTAACTGTTCCCCTAACAATACCAGTTTTTGAAATAACAAGCGATCGGTTGTCAACGGGATATGTGGAAAATCAATTTTGAGTTGATCTGCATACCGCTGCCGGTATTCTGGTGCGTGCAAAATTGCATAGATATAATGGAAAATATCCTCCGGACCAATAGTCGTGTCGCAATCTCCTTTTCCATCTGGAATGAATCGCACCTCAACAGAATTATCAACTTCATAATTTAAATGTTGGCACACTTTCTCACAAAATTGTTGTGATAAGTTTGGGTCACGATGTGTTGAATTTTCAGTATATTGGTAGAGAGGGAAAACACGAGTTCCTCCTCGTCGGAACAGATTATAATTGACCAACGACTTTGTGATAGAAACTATATTCCATGAAGCATCCCCTGTTGATTGACCGGCTCTACCCACACAAATTGCCATGTTTTCACCATAGAGAAGGTGTTTCATCACCTCTTTCCTTGTTCTCTCAACTAACTCATCATGATAAAAAATATATCGTTCATCAAACGGAAAACGTAAAAATCTGTGAATGTATTTTTCAAGGTTTTGTTCTGCACGTAAAGATTCTCTCGCATTATTTATGTCCCAATCATTGCTCATGTTGATAGAAAGTTGATTACACAGCTGCTCATTGGATTCTGCTGAATCTCGAAGATAATTTACTCGTTCAAGTATAGGATTGGATTCAAAATCTGTCACCATATCGTCTCGAGATGATACTATACCACTATTTTTCAAAAGAAAAATATCGGTGAGTTTCTTATATTGATCGTATTCTTCAGTTATGCTGTATGGAACAAAAAGATAGTTAGGAGATTTTGGAGTCAATTCTGTCCACGGAGTTGTGTCAATACTGTTACTCGAAAGCCATTTGTATTTGTCCTCTCTGCTTCCCCATAATTCAGTATGATAAACACGTGCAAAATTTAGTTTTTCTGAGGCATGTTTAACAAAGATACCAATAGCAACCCCTGGCTTGATTTCAAATACGTTTTCATCAATACCTCCATTAGGGGGTTTCTTGTTAGTTATTTTATTTCCATGCAGGTCAAGAATATAGATAGTATCAAAAGTTTCTATAAGACTTTGGCGCATACCTTGAAACGTGATATTGTTCAGGTAACCGTGGTTGGAAATAAAAGCGAGGATTCCGTACCCAGTACGTGCAATACGCCATTGGGCAAAACGAATAAACTTAACATAATCGTCATTTAAACCCTTTGGATTACGTTCATCAAGCGGCTGTCCATCCACCTCAAAATAACTCTCTGTCACGATACTCCCATCAAGCCCCCGTAATAATCCCATAATCCATTTTCCGTTGTTGTCCGACTTCCCGAAATACGGAGGGTTTTTGACGATTACCATCACTGGCAGATCTCGTTTAACAGTGGCCGCAGATTCGGCTTCTCTGGCGATTTCATCTAAAAATGTAAACAACCCTTCTTGAGGATCTCTTGACTCAAGTGTATCTGTAAGGTAGACATTGAGACGTTCTCCATCTTGCAAATTGTATCCAAGTTGTGTAAGTTGATGTGTAAGGGTTAGGTGGCACATCGTGTAGGGTGCAACCATGCGTTCAAACCCGTGAAGTCGAGGTAAAAGATGTTGTGATACATATTCCTGCCATGCACCTCCCATCCCACTGGAGATAATGGTATGGTGTATTTGTTCAATTACCGAACGAAGAAAAGTTCCAGTACCGGCAGCGGGGTCAAGGATTTGAACCTTCGGTAACTGTGTTCCGTTTACATCAACTGTGCCTGTATGTGCAAGACCATCAGACAAATTGAACTGATTAGTTAATACTTTATCAACGCTTCGAACAATATACGAGACAACTGGTTCAGGGGTATAATAAACGCCGCGTTTTCTACGAATTTCGGGATCGTAGTCACTGAGAAAGTCTTCATAAAAGTGAATAATCGGACCCGCTTGTCTTCCTTCAGTGCCAAACTCTGAGATGATACTTTCCATATCAGCCAGATCAAGTAATTCAGCAATAGGATCAATAATCCAATGCAATTGCGTCAATCTTTGGATAGATACCCAAAGGAGTTGTGAAAGAAAAGGATTCATTTCATCAAGAGTTTCTATCGCGTTGGTTCGAGTAAACGTCCCGTGGGTATGATGGCACCGTGCAGCGAAAAGACTGTAAGTGATCGTCTGTGCCATCATATCTGCAAAGTCCGCTTCAGAGAGAGCCGCGATGAGATGTTCACGGAACGCTTCTAACCGATTCTTGAGTTCGTTATTTGATGTGTCCTTAAGGTGATTTGCAATTGCAGCCTTGAGCAATTGTGCTTTGCCACTGAGCATCCTCGCTAAGTCTGACGCTCTACCAATCCTGGGAGGTTCCGCTCCAAAAAACGCGAATAAAAAAGTTGAGACTTCAGAATCATCTGTGCTTTGGTGTATCAAGCGTTGAGTGCTATCATCTATGTCTGCAATGCGGATAGAAAAACAATTTTCACCAGCACTATAGAGACGAAATTCGAGATAATCGGTTAAAATAAGATTTGGAAACGCTTTGCGATACCGTTGAAGTTGTTCTGATGTTTCTTCGGCATCTAAGTCTGCACCTGGAGGTTTTGTCTCGATCCATCCTAAAGAAACTTCTCCACGCCGTACAAGGAAATCAGGTGCATTTCCTGCAACTTGTCTGGGTTCGTTAGTAATACTATAGTTATGCGTGGGTGAAAAGTTTTGACTCCACTCGCTTAAAAACTGTTGGAGAATAGGGCGATAGGAATGCTCTGTTGCATCACCACTTCGGAATGCAGTCTCAATTGCGTTAAGATATTCAGTAATTGTCATAATTTTCTTAGCCGTTGGCGAAGATAAGCCGTTGCCTGTTCTGACATGGAAGTTCTATTGTCTGCCCAGTGATACCACTTTCAATTGTAGCAAAGCCGATTTCATTAACGGCAGTGTAGTCATCACGCGAGCAATGGGGCAGTTCGCCACCATCAAGGTAATCGGTAATCTGTTGATACGCGACTTTAAACGGACCCGCATTTTCGGGGAGGTCAAGGGTTGCATTATCAATCAATTTGCCCTCTTTATGCACAGTCGTGCCGCTATAAAATCCTGCTTGAACAGAGCCTTCACTACCGAGGACATCGACTGAAAATCCGCCACGGACACCGTGTTTTCCGACATGGAAACCGATAACACCACTTTCAAATTGTATAGTTGAACCGACAATGGCAGGTTC
>JAPPMR010000775.1 GCA_028818995.1 Candidatus Poribacteria bacterium
GGTGTTACCTTCCCTCTATTCAGGGCAGATCAATGCGCTAACTGCTTCACCTTACGTCATTGTAGCACTGCAGTGGGGCAATAAATTAAAATACATGACAAACCTTCCGGTCAATGTCGGTGTTGGTGCTACAGTGATTACGAAAGAGAAGTTCGATCAACTTACCCCTGCGCAACAAAAAGTATTGCGTGACGCGGGCGACAAATATCAGAGCAAGTTGATTGAGGATATTCGAAGAGATAACGAAAAATCTATTGAAGCGCTAACAACGAAAGCGGGGATTCAAATAATTGAGTTTCAAGAAAGTTCACTTGAGGCTTGGGATGCTATCGCTGTTGAAACCCACAACGCGCTTGTTGGTCAAATATACTCGCAAGAGTTTCTTGATAAGATTAACGCGCTATTGCGTGAGTATCGGGAAAAGAAATAGGTTAGGTATCACTGAAGAAGTAGACGGGTTCTCTTGAATTCGTCTACTTTTATAATTGTTATCTTCCAAGGTTGTGAGGGAAGTTCTGTTATATATTTGAATTTACCAACGTTCTATCTGTAGAGATTCGATCTCATCAAAATGTGAGTCTCGTGTAACGAGGATTAGGTTGTGCTGCATAGCAATCGCTGCAATCCAAATATCGTTGTTCGGGATAGGACGACCTTTCCTTTGTAGTTGGTTTTTGATGATTCCGTACCATTGGGCAGTTTCTAAATCACAGAAGATAAGTGGAAACCGTTGTGTGAGACGATTGACTCTCGCGAGATTTTCGATGGGGTTGCCCGATTTCCGGGCACCGTAGTAGAGTTCGCCAATCGCTGGCACTGGCAAAGACACAATAGTAGCATTTTGTGATCGATCTTGGACTTGAATTACAATCTCATTCTCCAATAAAGCGATAAGGACATTGGTGTCCAATAGATATTTACCATTCTGATGCATCAATCTTTTCACAGCCTTCCTGAATCGCTTGCTTTATTTCTTCCAAATCCTCAGGCGGAAACATACCTACAAATTCAAGCAGTTCCTGAAGCGGTATACCTTTTGGAGATTCTCCGGACAATTCTAACGTGAAGTCTAAAACCTGTTTCTGTTTTCCGGGCGAAAGTTTTTCCAATCGCTGTAAAATTTCTTGGATAGTAGTTGACTTTTTCATTGTGTTGCCTCCTTTTCATTTCAATAACGATAAGGATTTTATCGCGCCAAAATACTGATAAATAGTTTACCCATAAATTGTATTCAGAATCAACGCTATTGAAACCGGACATATTCAGCAATTCCAAGTATTTCCTCTGCCGCCCATCTTTCTAAGAGGTATTTTTCTGCCAGCGTTGGTAGCCGATTCCGCTTTCCGCGAACTTGACGGATGAGGTTATCGGGGCGTGAAACTTCAACTGTCAAAGCCTTGTGTCTTCCATTTTCATCCTCCGATTCCACTGTCCAAATTGACTTTTTTCCAGAGTAGCATGACCTTGCATAACTACTAACACAGTGATTCATTTTTCTACTTTCATAAATAAGTTCGTCTGTGCTGAGAAGTTCCCGAATATGCCAGTATCTCAAGTTCCCCTTCTTCTCACTTCCTACTCGGAAATGGAATTCACCGATTTCTGATCGAGGCCACTGGTAATGTCCGCCTCTCGTTGCCTTACCGAGTTGTCGATGCCATTCATTAACTTGGCGAAGCAAAGTATTAGGTGTTCTCCCATTCATACTAAAGTTCGGTTGAGGCGGATCGATTTCCTCAGCGACTCCTCTTTCAACAAACACCCGTTGATTTTCGAATTTCTGATTCCAGATATAATCAATAATCGGATGCACATGACTAACGTCTAACATCGGATTCGCTATGAAGAAGCGGATTACATTCAGCCAGAATTCATCGTTTTTGAAATTCCCTAACATGCGCGTTCCGCGGAGTGCGTCCATTAATCTTTTATCTCCACCGAGTGCATGCACCTGTCCCCATCGAATTGCTTCTTCAACTGTGTACTGCTTGGGTGCTCTAAGAAAGTGATGAGCCATCTTTTTGGTCAAAGCAACCGGAATTCCTGGAGCAGTTCTAATATTTTGCCCTGCACCGATATGTATATACCAATTCTGATACATCCCGTTTTCAGTTAACCAAACACTATCCATAAAGGATGGGACATCATAAGCTACAAAAAGGTGGTGGAGAAGTTCTCCAAACTGCCGATCGCGGTTATGTCTTTTGACCTGCCACGTATCAAGAGGACGAATCCAACTTTCAGAATGGTTTGCTATTGCTTCAATTCCCTTAATATAGGTAGGATCTTCTAAGAGATCGGAGTTTTGTTCAAGGCACAATAGAAGTTTCAAAAGCACTTTCGGATAATAGTTTCTCTCAAAAGCAAGTGCAATTTCCTTAGCCGTTCCTTTCCTTAGTTCTTGACTCTGCAATTCACCGTTATATATCTTCGGGATAATTTCATTCAAGTTACGCGCTTTCTTCTTCTCCGTCATTATCTCGGATGCTTTAATTGCGGTTACTATGTTTTGTTCATTTCTCAGTTGCCGAGTATTTTTGTCCAATCCCCGACTAAAATTATGCTGTTGACACCATGTTTTATAATCTTCAACCGTAGATAAACCAAGTTGATGGATATGTGCTTGCATTTTGAGCGTACATTCTTCTATAGAGATTTTGGGGGGTTTCACTTTACTCTTTTTCGCCATCTGATTCCTCCGATAATACCAATTTGGAATGATATTTACAAAGTAAACTACAAGAAAATATTAGTGGGATTACTTAATATTAATTGGATGTGCGTCTAAAGGTAATAGGCACGCTCCGCGTGCCGTAAGCGACATTAATGGTAATTTAACGCGCATTTGCCGTGAGTGGATTGGCATTGATATGCGGTTCAAACTTACGCTTGATAGGGTATTGGATTTTCTAAAATTCTACCATGAAAAAACGGTAGAATCAACTATTTTTTTACTGCCCCAAAGGTGACACCACGTAACAAATGACTCCGCATCAAAAAAGTGAAAATTGCGACTGGAAGTAGGAAGACGAATGTTGATGCGGCAATTTTTCCCCAGTCTATGCCTGCCGACCCGGTAGCACTTGTAATAGATGGTGGTGCTGTTACCGCATTGCCACCTGTTGATGTTAAAACAAGTGCAAATGCAAACTCGTTCCATGCTGTAATCAGACAGAATACAGCAGTTGCAGCAATTCCTGTGACGGATTGTGGTAAAACAACTTTCAAGAAAGTTTGAAAGCGGGTATATCCATCTACAAGTGCAGCATCTTCGTATTCTCTTGGGATTTCATCAATAAAACCCTTCATAAGCCAAACAGCGAACGAAACATTGAAAGTGGTGTAGAGCAGTATCATGCCGAAATGCGTATCTCGCAGTCCAAGCGCGTTATACATTAAAAAGATCGGGATTACGACAACAACTGGCGGGAGCATGCGGGTACTCAGAATAAAAAAGAGGAGGTCATCCTTGCCAGCGATCTTGAACCGAGAAAAGGCATACGCTGAGAGTGTGCCTAATCCAACAGCGAGAACAGTACTGCCAACACCGATAATTATACTATTGAGCAACTGATAGAAATACTTTGATCCACCGTTTGCTAAAGCTATACAAACACCGATTGTGGCTAAAATGACTGGAATGACGAATGCAAATAACTCTTTTTTATTAGTAGGTAGATCGACGCCAGAACTGTTGCTTGCTGTAGAGAACTTCTTTCTCCAGGGAACAAATAGGAGGTAGGCTACTATGTTACAAAAAATCAGCGTGAAAAAGTGGAAGCGTACATCTACCTGCGATCGGCTGACAAGTGGCTGCGTGTTGAAAAAACTATAGATGCATGTTAATACGAAGATTATATTACATATCAATCCGATGTTTCTTATCAGTACGGCACGAGACATTATAGACTTCACCAGTGAAAACAAGGCAAACAGGAATAATCCGCCCAGAGTCTGTGCAATAAAGAGATAAGTTACGCTCGGTACATTCTCTTCGGGTAGCAACTTTTGATAATTTTCCAACGAAATGCTGAAGAAAAACTTAGGAACTATTGTGTTAATATCTCCCGGCGATTTCAGCGACGTTACTACTATCCAGTAAATAGGAAGGATGTAGAGGATAACCGCGAAGACTATTAATACGATTAGAAGGTAATATCCAAATGTCTTTCTTTCTACTGACGGGTTTGCCATAACGTATTATGCTTCTCCCTTTACACGATTTAGGTACTTTACATAGATATTACTCAGTGCCACAATAATAATCAGCAGAATATATGCCATAGCACATGCTTTGCCAGTGTTAAAGTTCCGAAAGGCAAGTTTATATAAGTTCATTGACACAGTTTCAGTGACAGTACCAGGACCGCCTTCCCGTGTTAGTACATAAACAATATCAAACATCTTAAAAGCATCCATAGTCCTGAATAACAATGCAATAAGTAAAAGGGGAGAAACTAACGGCAGTGTAATCCATCTAAACTTGAACCATGCTGAGGCTCTGTCCACATCGGCAGCTTCATAGAGGGATTTCGGTACCGCGCTCAATCCGGCAAGTGCAATCAACATCATAAATGGTGACCACATCCACGTATCAACAATGACAACAGCAAACATTGCAATTTTTGGGTCTGTCGTCCATCCGATAGGAGATTTGAGGATAGGACTAAGAAAATAATTTAGCAATCCCGCATTATCCGAGGCAAGAATAAATCGCCAGAAGAGACCGACCACCACCGGAGATAGCATCATCGGAAGTAGCAGCAGTGTTGTGACGAATCCTTTTGCACGGAATTGGCGATTCAGTAAAAGGGCAAGACCAAACCCGATTAGAAACTGGGCTGTTACTGCTAAAATTACAAAATAGGCAGTGGTACGAAAATAACCCCATATTTCAGGATCGGTAAGTAGCCGTGCGTAGTTACGTGCACCTATAAATTTCGGTGCTGTTGGCATAGAGGCTTTGTAACGATGAAAACTCAAATAGAGCGACCACAAAAGGGGAAAGATGTTCATCAAGATGAGCAAAATCATCGTCGGCATGATGAATGCCATCTTAAGTTGGTAATCGCTCATTCCACGAGAGAAGCGGTTGGTCTGCATATTTTTGTTGTTAGTCTGTAACACCCAGCAGGCACTATAGCAGGAAAGCGCGCTTATATAGCGCGCCCATCCAAAAATCCAATAAGTTATATTTCTACAATCAACTTAATCGTCGTAGTATCCTGCGTCCTCAAAGATTTCCTCATGTTTGCGGGCAATAGAATTGAGAGCATCTTTTGCAGATTTGATCTTAGTGATCGCCTCATTCCAGTTTGTCTGACAAACTTCTAATAGTTCAGCATATTCCGGCACTGCCCAGAAATCACGAAGATACGGGAAACTTGCTGCAAACGCTTCGTTAAACGGCGTAGCCTTTTTGAAAGTATCGGATTGTAGAACCTCTTTATGAGGTGTAAATCCACCTAATTTTGCCCACTTCTCTTGCACAGGTTTCTGCATGAACCATTTCATATATTGCTTAGCGATATCCTGTTTTTTAGAATAAGCTGAGACAGACATGCCTTGTCCACCGATACTAATATAGTGTCCTTTTGGACCTTTAGGTGCAATAAAAAAACCACTTTTATCATAAGAAAGCGGGTTAGTTTCAGCATTGACTACCCCTGGGAAAAATGCAAAATAGTTCATCCCCATCGCTACTTTACCAGAAATATACGCATTAAGAGTTTCTTGCCAATAATAGTTCGGAGCATCTGGCGGAGCAAATTTGAGCAAATCTGTGTAAAATTCTAGTGCTTTGACTGCATCTTTATTATTGACGTGTCCTTTCACTTTAAAGCTATTTGGATCTCCATAAGAGCCACCAAAACTCCACATCACTTGCTGGAATCCCATCGTAATGCCGTCATATTCTTTGCTGTACCAAGTTGCAATTCCATATAGGTCCTGCTCTGGGCGTGTAAAGAATTCAGCGATATCTCGTAGTTGAGTATACGTTTTCGGAGGAGCGAGAGGATATCCATACTTGGTTTCAAAATTCTTCATTTCTTTCGGATCTTCAAAGAGGTCTTTCCGATAAACATAGCCTGCTGCATCCACTTCAGCGGGAAGTGCCCAATACTTTTTACTCCCCTTCGGATATTCTGCAAAGGCGGTCATAGCAGGTCCATAGATTGAATCAACATCTATATTTTCATTTATCCAATCTGTTAGATCAATATAATGTCCACCGACAGAATTCCTACCGAGCCATTGACTGTCTCCAATTACAATATCATACAGATCACTTTTCCCAACAAATTCAGTGAAAACTTTATCCTGAAAATTCGGCCATGGAATTTGTACTACATCAACAGCAATTCCTGTCTCTGCGGCGAAGTCCTTAGAAAGTTCCTGTAAATAGTTTGCAGGATCCCATTCTGCCCAGACAATAGTTAAAGATTCTTGTGCATCAACATGGAAGGGTGTCCAAATCATTACAGCCATCAGAATCAGGACTGCACTTATACATAAGCGTTTCATTTCTATAACTACTCCTTTTGAATAGTGCTTTATGCACTGTTTTACGATATGTTGGTGGTCAGCTGCACCAAATTTCTAAATAAGGATTGTAGCAAATTGTATAAATTTTAGCAAGCGAATTTAAAGGGAAAAGATAGGTGTGCAATTTTTGGGGCAGAGATTCAATTTGTGGAGAGTTACGTAACATTTTACTGTAGGAGGGAACTCCAGGGAATGCCTAAAGACGAATGCGCTTGGTAGAACACGCTTCTGGTATTCTACATGATTCGCCATGATTCATACCGTTGATTTCTTGATTTGGATTCCCGTCAATAATCATAATGGTCACGATTCGGAGATCGCTCCTACCAGTGAGGTGTAAGACAGGTAGAGCGAAGCGAAACCCAATATGTTAGGACTGAGATACTTTCAAAACTTGCTGGCACTGTTCCTGTGATCTCCTTGTGAAACTACCCAAGTTTGCTTTGAAATCTTGATATTGTCGGGTTTCGCTCCGCTCTACCCGACCTACGAATTTTAGATTTTATCAAACCAATTACCACTTACAATTAAAACGTTATAATGTCTATTATTTTCTACTTTTGATTATGTATCTTACTGCGTATCGTCGTCCACATTGCTACATTTTAAATTTATATCGCCTCCAACGCTACGGAGTGTTAAGAGAGGACCATCACCGTTAATGATGCCCCGCAATTGCCATTCTTTTGGAGTTTCCTGACCGACTCTAATGACCGGAAGTTCGGATTTAATGTCGCCACCAATACTTCTGGCATCAAGTTTCGCTAAAATCTCCGACATCAGTGAAACATTAATATCGCCACCGGCTGATTCTAAGGTCCAATCATCTTGGGGTTGTCCGAACATATTGGCAACGATAGAACCGCCAGCAGTTTTGGCTATAACAGGACCATCATTGTCCAAACTTATACTTCCACCTGAAGTTTCAACAGTTGCCCCACCCTTGCATCGGATTAGCTTAAGGGTACCACCAGATGTTTCAGCAGAAATTGCACCAACTACATCAGTACATCGCACATTCCCACCAGATGTGATCGCGTCAACTTTACCGATATTCTCGTTTATCTCAATGTTGCTTCCAAAGGATTCGACACGAACATCACTTTTACATTTTGTCAATTTGACGTTCCCAAAACCGGTGTGTCCAAAAACAGTACCTGTAACATTCTCAAACTGAAGTTTACCCTTACCTGTTCTACTTTGGACTATTCCGTTTGTATTAGTAACAGATATATCCCCATTTGCAGTTTTCAAAAAAACGTCGTAATTGGTTTTTGGAATCGTAATCTCAAAATGAATGTTCATCCGATCTACAATTTTTTTCCAGTCCTGTTTTTCCTCATTGAACTTTCCGCTGATCTGAAGTTCCTGTTCCTGTTCGCTAAAGTTTACCTGAAAGTCTTTGAGAATTTCAGTGGCGTTTCTATCTGCCTTTAACTGTGCGGAGCGACGGACGATGATGTTGACGACTTCACTCTCTGCTGTTCGAAGGTCTATTGCCCCCAGATCTGTATCAAGCACGAGTTTTTCATTAGGACCCACGTTGAACGATTCACTGATGTCATCTAAAGTTTCCACGGATAAAAATTCAGGCATAGATTTGCGAATTAAAACACCTATTTTACCCTCTCTCAGTTCTTCACCGATATTCTCAACAAATTTTTTGCCAAGAATATTGGTCATCATACTTTTTAAATCAGATGATATTCCTATTCCCTCACTCAGGTAAGCCGCGAGATGGCTACAGGCAATACTTATTTCACTAAAAGTCGCATCCTCTGGCAATGGATCAAAAAGCCCCTCTGGTACAGCATTGATCTCACGTAGTCGAGTCAAGACCTTATTAAATTGGGAGATGCATCTATTTTCTCCATCCTTATGTGCTTCAGTCAATATAGAATCTTCTGCGATTTCTGCTGTCTGTTCTAATATCTGAAAGAGTCCGCGAATTTCTTGTTGTCGTTCTTGTTGCATTTGAAATACCTCTGAATGTAAACGCTAAATTTGTCAATTCGTCCTGATTAACTTCAATCACTGAACAATTCAAACCTACAATACATCTCCATATCCTCGTTTTTCTAAAAGCGATTTTAACAATTCTTTTGCTTTGTGGAGTCGCCATTTCACCGTTGTTAACGGAAGCGATAAAAATTCTGCGATTCGTTTCTGTGGCATATCTGCCCAATAATAAAGTTTAACAACCTCCTGAAATTCAGTGGGTAAGGAGTTAATTGTATCTCTGACTGCCTCATGAGTGGATTCTTGAACTAAAATTTGTGCAGGATCAGAAGAAGCAGGATCCGCCTCAATTCGCAATTCGGCATCTTCATCTTCATGAAGTTGAAATTTGCTTGCTCGCTTTATGAAGCGCAGCGCGCGGTTACGTGTAATTGAATAGAGCCACGAACCAAATCTGTTTAAATTATCCAGTTGCGGAAGTGCCTCAAAAGCAAGCAGAAAGGCATCTTGGACGATATCTTCTGCCTCGGTAGGGTCTCGGACAATTTGTTGAGCCACCGTTAGCATTGCTCGTTGATACCGTAAAACCAATTCATCAAATGCTTTGAGATTGCCTGCAAGCACTGCAATTATCAGTTCCGCATCTTCGGTATCTTTCAATTCTTCTGTGCTCATCAAACAATTTCTCCTTTTCCTACATATTAGAGACATTATTGTCCGAAAAGGATAGTATTTGCTGTTTTTACTGCAAGATGCGATACTGAAAAAAAATAAAAAATTTGCAGGATTTCAGGTATTCCTATCAATCCTGCAAACATCATCTGGACAACACTTCTTAACCAGATAATTGGCGTGAAATCATCTGGTTCAGCGAGATATTTTATTTTCGCGCTAAGAGCCAGGTTTAAAAAATGTTACTAAGCATCCACCTGCCGCTGCAAGCAAAATCCCAAGTACAAATTGCCAACGGATAGCACCCCAACCACCTTCAGGTGGATGTGACAGCGTCGCAACTATAGCATTTACAATTGGCGCTCCCGCGAAAACAATAGACATCACAACCGCTGGTCTCCCTTTCGCACCGAATGCAAGCAACACACCAAAAGCACCGACAGCACCGACGACCCCCGCAAGAAAAGACCAAGATACACCTTTCCCTGTGAAAGACCATTCAGCTCCATTTACCATGAGCATTACGACAGAACCGATCACGGCCACCAAGAGATATGCAAGACCGACAAAGAGAAATGCTTTATAACGCCCATGCACTGCATCTGCCATAGACAATTGACCTTTATGAAGAAAAACTCCGTAGAGTCCCCAGGATGCGACGGTCATCACAACGAAAATTATCCACGTTTTAACCATAATTTATCACCTTCCTCTTATTATCATTAATTCTTATAGTGAAATCTATAATTACTTTTACACTACGGTAGGTGCGGTTCCCAACCGCACCCATAGGCGTCAATTTAGTGGCTGATTTCTTGTTGGAGGGAAACCTTGTAAGCCCGATTTCTTCTTGTAGGAGCGCCCTCCTGGTCGCGACCAGGTGGCGTAATCAACGGTATGAATCATGGCGAATGCCATACGCGCATTCGTCTTTAGGCATTCCCGCCTACAGAATGTCCGAGGCGCAATGAATTGCGAGACTACAAACGTAAATATCCTAAAAATCTGACATTTGTTCTTAAATTGACGCCTATGCGGTTTCCCAACCGCACCCTACTGGGTCTGGTAAATAGTGCGGTTAGGAAACCGCACCTACCATGGGTGTGCACATATTTTCAGATTTTACTATAAAATCAAGAAAATAAGTAGTATTTAGAGATCTTAAGTATAACAAAACACTCGTAATATAGGAAACGCTAAAGATACTTTTTAAACACTTTCATAAGCTGCTGTGCAGTAATAACGTCACTGAATTTCTGATGCACATTAGATTTCCCTACTATTCCTAATTGCTTCCGTTTTGATGGGTCTCGAAATAGTTGAAATATGCCTTCAGCGAGTGCCTCTGAAGATTCAGGTTCTACCAAGAGTCCCCCTTCGGTGGCTTTAACCATCTCTGGAAATGATCCGTGTTGTGGTTGAACAACTGGTACTCCATTCGCAAGTGCTTCTAAGATAGATAGACCTTTTGATTCACGGTAAACTGTCGGAACAGAGAAAACATGTAGGCGATTCAAAAAATCTATCTTTTGTGAACGCGTCACTTCTCCGTAGTGCACAAAACTATCCTGCAATCCCCAAGCATGAATTTGATTAACTAACTCCTCAAAATACGGTTCATCTTTTTTTCCAAGATACCCCGCGACATGTAGTTCTATGTTATTCGCCCCCAACTCTTTTGTCAGGGTGTAGAATGCACTGACTAAGAGGTGTAATCCTTTTTCAGGACAAATGCGTGCTAAATAGCCAATTTTAAGGGGTGGAGGTCCTGCTTTCTCAACCAAATTTCCGTGTCCATCCAAGTTCAAACCGAGCGGCACGACATCAATTTTATCAACAGGTACTTTTAGATATTCCTCTGCCATAAATTGTGCATAGTAGTTACAGGGTGCTACAAATCCATCAACATCTGCAGCACGTTCAGCCAACAAGGTTAAAGCCTTAGTTTTGTAGGGATCAATCAAATCACGAAGAAAAATATCTTCACCTTGAAGTCCACACACAACCGGGACTTCTAAAGCATTTTTAATTTCTCTCGTAAAACCTACAAACATGGAGTTAGTCAAATAGATGATATCCGGTTTATCGTCTTCCTGAAGCCATTTGACCAATTTTTCCAACTCTTTCTTTTGATACCCTTGTTCAGCACTGAGCATAGATACCGTCAACATACCCAAATCCCGTGCATCTGTAGAAGCACTGAATCGCGATAATCCGTTTAATAATGATGAATTATCAAGAAGTTTGTCAAATACCCATGGTGTATGCCGAAAGAAAGATAGTTTTTGTTGAAGATATACGTTAATTCCCCCAAAAAAGACGCGATTCAAACTTACGTTCACTTCATCTGTTCGAGTAGGCGTATAAGTCGGAATCAATGAAACGTTATGTCCCTGTTTCTGTAGCACCGTTGCTACAGTATTGTCATGGATGCAGGTGCCACAATACATGCCTGCAGCGCCTGCTGTGATATAAGCAACTTTCATCTTTTAACTTTTGCTAAGATCAATAAATGTTAACTTGCAAATCTCCCCTAAGTTGTCAATTGATGAAAAACCTTTCAACAGTTTCTGTTGATGGTGGTTTTGTGAGTAAAGAAACAAATATCAAGGTTAATGAAGATACAAGGATGATTACTGCTACAGGCATAATTCCTGTTCCACCAACAGTATATCCGGGTGTTTTCCAGTTGTTGAGAAAGAAATATAACCATAGTAATATGACACTAATGATGGATGCCAGAACACCATACTTTGTGCTACGTTTCCAGAAAAGTGCTGCAACAACTATTGGAAATAGTCCAGAAAAACCTGTAAAAGACCAAATTGCGAGTTTAAAGATACTCGGTGTAGCTATAAGAGAAATGATATAGGTAATGCATAGGACACAGACCACAAATAATCGTCCAAACCATACCTGTTGATTTTCTGACATCTGTTCTCGTCCATGTTTGCTAAGGTAAGGACGAATGATGTCGTGTGTAAACATGCTGCCAAGAGAGAGCGATTGTGAATCTAATGAAGACATGATTGCCGCAAACACACCCGCTGCTAAAAAGCCTGATAGAATGCCGGGGGCGTATTCACGAATCATCTGAATTAACACATTGTTAACTTGTGGACCTTCTAAACTCGGAAAACCCACATTGCCCAATATCCCAAGTAACACACTTGGAATCCAAACAATTGCTATACAGATCGGATAGAAAATAATTGGATAGCGAAAAGTGCTAACATCTTTTGCAGTCAGGCAATGCGAGAAAATATGCGGAAACATTCCAACAGAAAGTGGAATACAAGTGTACGTCAAAAGTTCTAACGGTTTAATGTGGTTTGCTTGCATCAATAAATTTGTATCAACTTTAGAAAGCGCCTCGGAAAATCCTCCCATACGATTTATAATAACTGCAAAGGCAATACCCCCGAGTGTCATGAAAACAAGCGTTTGAAACGTATTAACCCATGCTGTGCCACGCATTCCGCTATAGGTTACATAACACAAAACAACAGCACACACCAGTAATCCACCTAACCACTGGGGAATCGCGTCCTCAGTTATTGTCGCCAATGTTCCACCGCCTCCCATTACTCCAATAAGTAGATAAGGGATAAGGAGCAGTACGAGGACGGTAAAAAGAAGTAAACCCAACCTGCTTGATTCCCATCGGTCGCGGAAATACTGTACCTGCGTCATATATCCAAAACGTTTCCCAAGCTTCCATAATCGGGTGCCAATAAAGAAGAACACACATGGCACAACAATTGCCGAAGAAGATGCCATCAGTGCAAAAACACCGATGCCTCTGTGGTAAGCCTCGCCGGATGCCCCAAGGATAGAAAACGCTGTCATGTTTGTGCCGAAAAGAGTCATCAATAACACAAACCAATTAATGTTACGGCTTGCCACAAAATAGTCTTCACCAGTTTTTTGGAAAAACTTATGACTTAGAATACCTATGCTTAGCACCAAAGCCAAATAGATAATGATCACCGCAAGGATCATTTTTCCCTCCATACGAATTTGACCATAAAAAACATAAGTAGCGATGCCGCAAGGCAAAACACAATATGATATAGCAACCCTACTGGTAGTCCTAAAACAAGTTGAGGTGTCCCCCATAACCAAAAATCGTTGTGGAGAATGAATAGCAACACCAGCAAGCTGTAAAGAACCCATCTAAGTGTAGTTTTCATGGTTTAACTTTCCTTTACGCCAATTATAGTAAAAGATAAGAGTACCCGCAACTATTGCTATGACATGAATCCAAATGAGACCTATTTCTGTAGGTAAAAAAAACAGAATCGCTGCCGTAATAAACATTATGCCACGCTCCCATAGAGATATTTCCTTGAAGGCATATCCTGCTATACTTGCTGCAAGAATCACGGTACCAACTAATGTCAATGAAAGATTAATTATAAAAGCCCATAATTCTGGACTACCACCATCAATGTTGAGCCACAGAAGTTCGGGACGTAGCACAAAGGCATAAGGTAACGCAAAACCTACGAGTGCAAAACGGAAAGCAGCGAATGCTGTTTGCATTATGCTGGCATTTGCAATTGCCGCAGCAGTATAGGCAGCTAAAGCCACTGGAGGTGTGACCATTGACATCATTCCAAAATAGAAAATAAAAAAGTGCGCTGCAAGCAGAACCACTCCCAAGTCTACAAGCACTGGTCCTACCATAATCGCTACCAGCAGATAACAAACTGAGGACGGAAGGCCCATCCCCAATATAATTGTGGAGACCATCAACAAAAAAAGTGCAAATATCAGATTGGTTTCCGCGAGTGACAACAAGGCTGATGCCATTTCGGAACCTACGCCTGTCAGGTCAACTACCCCCAAGATGATTCCAACACAAGCAGCGGCAGCTATCAGTGACACACCGCTATGTGCAGCGTTTTCCATAGATTTCAAAATTCCAGAAATACCTACACGGGTTTTCGAATGAAACAGACTTACAATCAAAATAGTGAGAAGACTCCAACTGACAGCGCGAAACGGCGTAGAACCCATCAATAGAAACAGTATCAAGGTAATAAACGCGGCGAAGAAAACCACTCCCTGCATCTTTGAAAGTTTTTCTATAGGTGGGTCATTTTGGACAGTGTCTTCACCTGCGACTGTACCTTGTGGAGAATGATCCATTACTGTGTTACTGATTCGTTTTGCATAAAAATGAACGATAAGTAACAGCGCGGTATAGTAGAGGATCGCGGGCAGTAAGGCTGCTTTGATAATTTCAAGATAGGTGACAGATGGCTCCACAATTTCTAACATCATGTATGCTGCTGCACCCATGATTGGTGGTACTAATGCACCGCCTGAACTTGCGGCAGCTTCGATCCCGCCTGCAATAGTTGGTTTAAAACCTACACTCCGCATCAACGGGATCGTGAATGTGCCGGTTGTTGCTGTGTTTGCAACTGCTGACCCAGAAAGTGAACCCATCAGACCGCTTCCAATCACTGCCACTTTTGCCGGACTACCGACGCTTTTGCCAAAAATTCGTCTGGTTAACTTTAAAATATAGGCTGTAGCCCCTGTCCTTTCAAGAAAAGTGCCAAACAAGACAAACAGAAACACATAAATGAACATTACGCGAAGGGCAATACCGAATACACCGCCATGCAAGTACGTTTTACTTATAATCCGTTGTAAGGCATACCCGCGATGTTGAAATAACCATTTGGGCATGAACTGACCAAAACTTGCATAGAGGAGGAAAGCAATAGCGAGAAGTGGCAATGTTATCCCAATTGAGCGGCGGGCAGCTTCAAGAATTAAAATGAGACCGAACCCACCGATGAAGTAGTCCAACATGTGTTCTGCGGAAGCACGTTCTCCGAGAAATACGCCGTTCAACCAAAGTTTTTCAAAAATGGGTTCTGTTTGGATTGCAATATAACCGAAACAGATAATTACACTGCCTACGAGCACGAAATCAAGTATTTGACAAAATCGGTTTTCAGCAAAACGGGAATGAAGTGGATACTTCAAGAATACGACTATTAATCCCAACATTGCGAAAATCGCTAACTGAGATTGAGGTTTTAGAAATGGGTAGTTGACTTCGGCTAAGATAAAGAGGCTCAGCAGGACTGCAACTGAAATAATAAGGGTCTGTTTTATCTGTTTCAAAAGGTTAAGCGAACCTGCCTTTTCGCTGACGCGCTTCTTAAGTTGCCGCAAGGTTAACACAGAACGCTTGTAGGACTGACTGTTAGCGTTATCACGCCTACTATCTATACTGGACTGCTTTATAGTTTAGCAAATAATAGGAGGGGTGTCAAATAAAATGTAGGTTAGAGGTGTATAAATATCTGACATTAACCACGTCATCTTTCGTGTTGGAGGGTTTTGTAAACCCGATTTATTACCCAAAGGTAGGCGGGGAATGCCTAAATGGCATTCATACCCGGGGAACGCCTATAGGCGTTCATACCGTTGATTTCTTGATTTG
>JAPPMR010000846.1 GCA_028818995.1 Candidatus Poribacteria bacterium
ATCTGTATGTGTGAAGTTTAGTATTACATTAAAACAACTAACTAACACAAGTCGTCAATTTTAGTTCTGAGTTTTGTTCCGATTTTAACCAATTTTGCTCAAGACAATACACAAGCCGGTCTACCTGAAGGCGCGATAGCACGGCTTGGCAAAGGTGGGATAAATGTGATGCGGTTTTCACCTGATGGGGAACATCTTGCAGTTGGAACAAGTATTGGGGTGTGGTTATACAATGTGAATACCCGTAATGTTAAGGCTTTGTTTCCCACACAACCAACACGTGTCAACAATCATGAAATCGAATCCGTAGTACTTGAAGAATGGAATGTGCGTCCAGTCGCGCATGTTGACTCCTTAGCATTCTCACCAGACAGCCGTATTCTCGCAAGTAGTGGTTCATCAAACTCAGTTATTCGATTGTGGGAAATCGCTTCGGGTAATGAACTTTTATACATACCCTTATATAGCAGTTCTGATGGTGTGCCAGCAATGACTTTTTCTAAGGATAGTAAAACCCTTATTACGCCAAACCAATTCAGTTGTATTTATCATTGGAATGTTACCAACGGAAAACTTATTACAAAGCACAAAGGGAGAAGTACTGATAACGAACCTCTGGAAGACGGTTATTATGGCACACATTATCGAGACTTAATAGCATTTACCCTTGATAATAAAACCTTTGTAAGTGGTGATCCAGAAAATGGAAAAATCCGCTTATGGGATGCAGTTACAGGATATCAACTGTCTATTTTGAGAGCAAAGACCCCATTCGCTATTCTGTCATGGAAAAAGCGAATACCGCAAAAAGGGGTTAATGCACTTGCATTCTCGCCAGACGGAAAAACTGTTGCAAGTGCACATGATGACAACACAGTACGACTATGGAATACGACTACGAGCACCGAACGTGCTGTTCTCAGGGGACACACAGAGAAAGTTGATGCGTTGGCTTTCTCACCCGACAATACAATACTTGCAAGCGGCGGAACAGATAACCGAATTCTTTGTGGAATGTCCAAACAGGAGAGCAGAAGACTGTCCTTATAGGACATAAGGGCAGCATTAGAGCATTTGCGTTCTCATCCGTTAACAAAGAGATCTTTGCCAGTGGGAGTTCGGATGGCACAATACGTTTCTGGAATACAGATACCAGAGAAGTACAATCTATTTTTTCTACCGAACACACAGCAGGAGTTAAGGTAGTTGCGTTCACGGCAGACAATCAAATGCTTGCCAGTGCGACGACTAATGGTACAGTTCAAATATGGAATATAAAAACCGGACGGCATCTACCTACTCCATCAATCGCTCATCATGATAAAACTGTAGCATCCACTTTCTCGACGGATGCTACGATTTTTGCAAGCCATGGTGCAGATACTATAGAACGTTCAATCGGTAAAGGCAATCGTACCACTACAAAACCAGATAAAAACACACACTTATACCTTTTACCCACAGGAGATAAACTAAAATCTCTCCCACTAAAACCGGAATCACTTGCATTCTCACCAGATAACAGAATCCTTGCTGCTGCGATTCGCAAGCAAGGCATACGTTTTTTAAGCATAGACTCTGGACTTGAAATGTCTCGCATAAAGACCTTAATATCTTATGAAGATAAATTGATGTTCTCACCAAATGGGAAGTTCTTGGCACTGTCTGCTTCCAAACCAGAGATCTGGGATGTTTCCACACAACAAGAAATTCCATCGCCGGACATTAGTTTTGTTAATGCATTCGCGTTTTCACCTGATAGTACTCTTATCGCTTTCAAACATAATAAAGGCATTGACTTATGTAGTGTGACACCTACAGGCATACAGGTACGTAAAGAAATTCGTCCTAAGAAATTCTTTACGCGTGAGGACATATTACTATTCTCACCTGATGGAAATACTCTTCTTGATCCAAATTCGGATGCTTGGGATGATAAAATTGAATTATGGGACGTAGATTCTGGTTTTAGTTTAGGGGCTCTATTCGGACATTCAGAACCGTTTCAAACGCTCGTTTTTTCACACGATGGAAAAATTCTTGCAAGTGGTGCGACGGATGGCACAGTTCTTTTATGGGACTGGGAAAAAATTATTACCAAAGCAAATAAAAATAAAGGAAATTAACCATGAAAACCAAAATCATATCTTTCACAATTATGGTATTGACAGTTACACTGTTCTCAAGCAGTTTCGCACAAGACAATACACAGGTGGGTCTACCAGAAGGTGCAATTGCACGTCTCGGAAAGGGCGGGATCAATGTGATTCAGTTTTCTCCTGATGGCAAACGGCTTGCTGTTGGGACGAGCATAGGTGTTTGGCTATACGATGTAAAGAGCGGAAAGGAGATGATTCTGCCAACAGGAGATGTCAAAAATTTTATTTCACTTGCCTTCTCAACAGATGGGAAAATCCTCGCAAGCTGCGGATCTCTAAACACAAGCATTCAGTTATGGAATACAGAGACTGGTAACGAACGTTTATCCATCAAATTACCTGATAGATTCTCAGGAATTTCCGCCATAGTTTTTACTAAGAATAACAAAACGCTCACCTGTTTGGGCAATATTTGGGATATTATTGAATGGGATGTAAACACCGGTCAAGAACTATCAAAGAAAAGTGTTTCAATTTCCAGGAAAGTATTTGCATTTTCGCAAGATGGAAAAACATTTGTCACCGGGCATGAAGAGAACGGTGATATTCGTTTATGGAGTACTGCCTCAGGACACGAAGGAGAGGTTTTCAAAGAGAAACAACATTCAGTTATAGTGAATTCTAACCCAAAATTGCATGATGATCCTGATAAAAATGAAATCCGGAAAGGTGTTCAAGCAATAGAGTATTCTCCAGATGGTGGAACAATTGCAAGCGCACACGACGATAACACCATAAAATTATGGGATACAGTTACTAAGACCGAACGTGTTATCTTTAAAGGACATACAGAGAAGATTGATGCCTTGACTTTCTTACACGACAGCACTATGCTTGCAAGCGGTAGCACAGACAACAAGATTCAGTTGTGGAATACAGAAAATGGGAAACATCACAAAACACTTACAGGACATAAGAATAGCATTAAAGCATTGGCGTTTTCGCCTATTGAAAAAGAACTTCTTGCGAGTGGAAGTTCTGACGGAACTGTGCGATTCTGGGACACAAAAACCGGTCAAGAACGTATTATTTTTGCCACTGGACATATAGAGGCGGTTAAAGCCTTGGCTTTTACTGCAGATCATACTATGCTTGCCAGTGCAGCATCTAACGGTTCGGTTCAGTTATGGAATCTAATAATAGGAAAAGAGCTAGTTACCTTGTCCGTAGCGTCCTATGATCAGACTGTAGCATCGGTGTTTTCTACGGATGCAACGCTATTTGCCAGTCATGGAATGGATACTATAACTAAATCGGAGGGCAGTGGTATTTCTGCAACATTTGTACCTCACAATAAAACTCAGTTATGGAGTTTACCCGCGGGGGACGAGCTGCTTACACTTACTGGGCAAGTAAACGCACTCGCGTTCTCACCAGATAACAAAATACTTGCTGCTGGCACACGCTATCAAGGCATCCGTTTATGGAATATACTCACAAGTACTGAACTTTTCAGTCTTGACACGCAAGGACCGTTTGACAGAAGTTTAACATTTTCACCAAACGGCAAACTTATTGCTACAAATGGAGTTCATGTCAATACACGAGTTTGGGATGTTGCTACGCAGCAGGAAATTACACCGGACGATATCATGGCAGGAGTTGGCTTAGCATTCTCACCTGATAGTGCTATCCTTGCAATCGGAAGTCCGGAAGGTATTGATATGTGGAATGTGAATCAAACAATCTTGAAAAAACGTGCTACAATTCCAGTTACGAAGCGGGGTTTTGGTGAAATTATTAAATTCTCTCCCGACGGAAAAACTCTCCTTGACACGAAAAGAGAGAGTAAGCATGGCTACATTGAATATATCACTCAATTGTGGGATGTGAATACTGGTAGTAATTTAGGAACTCTATCTGGACATACCGGTAGAATTGAGGATCTACAATTCTCACACGACTTCAAAATACTCGCCAGCGGTAGTATGGATGGTACAATTCTTCTATGGGACTGGGAAAGTATTAACGCAAGGATAGGTACTAAACGTACTGGAAATAAACTAAGAGACGAATTATTATATCCGGAAGAACCGAAGACACATGCTGAAAAGGAAAAAGAAGCTGAAGCAGTCATTAACTGGTTTAATCAAAAAGGCTATGAACTTAAGAAAACCGTTAACGAGTATACCTTAACGCATGGTAATAGACTTATGAAAATTAAGGATTCAGGAGGTGCAATTGGGATGGGAGATTTATTTCTTAAGATCAACCCAACTGGTGTCGTCCAAATCCGTGTTGATGATGTAGGATCTGCAAATTTCATATTTGATGAGGAAGGAAACCTAAAACACAAAGTCTCCGATGAAGAAAACCATACTAAATAGAGATGACAATGAAAACAAAAAACCTACTACTCATCACTTTGATAATCATTGTTGCGATTTTACCCAATGTATCCGCGCAAGATAATACACAGGTCGGTCTACCTGAAGGTGCAATCGCACGGCTGGGAAAAGGCGGGATAAATGTGATGCGGTTTTCACCGGATGGCACACATCTCGCGGTAGGGACAGACGTTGCCTTGTGGCTATACGATGTCCCTGATGCAAAAGAAACGGCATTGTTTACAGAGCATACTGGACAAGTCAATGCCCTCGCTTTTTCACATGAAGAGAATAAACTCGCAAGTGGTGGATTTAACAGTCCCATCATCCAAATTTGGGACATTGAAACTAAAAGCAAACTCTCAAGCCTTACACTAACACGACGTTCCAATTCATTAGATGCGTTAACATTTTATGGGAGAACCCTTATCAGCATAGATGGACGTGATGACATTAGTTATTGGCAGGTAGACACAGGGAACAAATTATTGCAATCAAGATTAGACGACTCATTCGATGTCGTAGCCTTTTCTCAAGACGGTAGTGCCCTTGCCATTGCAGACCGAAATGGAAAAATCCACCTTTGGGATACAACGACAAGTAACAAACATGGCACTCTTAAAGGACATGGAGATGGTGATGATTCAGAAATTCAGGCATTGGCATTTTCACCAGATGGCAAAATACTCGCAAGTGGAAGTGAGGATAAGACTGTGAAGTTGTGGGATACACAGGACCACACCGAACTTGGGACGCTTTTTGGACATCTCGGATGGATTACCGCTTTAGCATTTTCTGAAGACGGTAGTACGCTTGCCAGTGGAGACGCAAATAAGACAATAAAACTTTGGGATGTAAAAACACGAAAAGCACAGGTTACCGTCACAGGTCATAAAAATACTATCAATGCCTTAACATTCGCACCGTACGGAGGTTCCCGTTATAGTGGGTGTTTGGCAAGTGGCAGTGCGGATGGAACGATCCGATTCTGGCATCCTCTCAACGGAAAAGAACTCACTACATTTACTGCAGGACACACAGAATCGGTGAAAACAATCGCTTTTTCTGAAGACAATACAACACTCACAAGTGCAGCATTTAATGGAATTGTGCATGTATGGAGTCTGAAGACTCGAAGGAAATTGACTACCTTTACCAAGGGACAATGTGATACTACGGATGTATCAATGCTTTCAGCGGATGCGACACTTTATGCAATATGTGGTAGGCAAGGATTAATTGCGTTCAAACCTGATGGTTTTGGTCACCGAGCGAACACACAGGGAGGTACCCACCTTCAATTATGGAAAATAGACACAGGTGATGAGATTTCTGGACCGTGGCAAACTGGTGGCAAAAATGCATCAACCGTCTTTTTCTCTCCTACTCACAATGTCATTGCAGTAAGGGTTCATGGAGATATTCGCGCATGGCACGTTAATGCTGGTGTTGAACTGTTTCAACTGGACACACGCTGGTCACCTTGGTCATTTCCGGTGTTCTCCCCTGATGGAAAATGGATTGCTAACAGCGAAGCTTCGGGGAAAACGAAAGTGTGGAATGTAGAAGCACCCCACAACGAACCTGCGATATTATCAATTGAGGAAACCAATTCAATAACATTTTCACCCGACAGTTCAATCCTTGCAATAATAGGTAAAGAAGGTATCTATCTGTGGAAATTTCAAAATGAATCTGAAGATGAACCTACAATAATGCCCGGTTTTTTGCAGGCATTTAGAAGTGTGTTGACGTTCTCACCTGATGGTTCTATCCTTATTGGATCGTCAATGGGTGTTTGGGACATTCCCATTAAATTATGGGATGTGGAAACAGGGAATAGCCTTGGAATCTTGTCTGGACATACAGAACCAGTAGAAGCACTTACGTTCTCACATGACGGTAAAATACTGGCAAGTGGCAGCGATGATGGCACCGTTCTCCTTTGGGATTGGGAGAAAATCGTTACCAAAGCAAAAGAAGACAAGGGAAATTAATCTATGAAAACGAAACATCCATTTTTCATCATTTTGCTGTTGATTATTACGATGTACTCAAGCAGTTTCGCACGAGATAATACGCAAGCTGGTCTACCTGAAGGTGCAATCGCACGTCTTGGAAAGGGTGGTATAAATATCATGCGATTTACGCCTGATGGCACGCGCCTTGTCGTGGGAACGGATGTCGGCGTATGGTTATACGATATGGAGGATGAGAAAGAAACAGCACTGTACACTGGTCAAATCGGACAGGCGCATGCTTTGGCATTCTCACAAGATGGAAACG
Source organism: Candidatus Poribacteria bacterium (assembly GCA_028818995.1). The sequence continues at coordinate 6,773 of JAPPMR010000846.1, forward strand.
CCCTTGCGAGTGGTGGATCAGGTAGCTCCATTATTCAGATATGGGATTTAGACACCGATACGAAACTTACTTCCATTAGGTTAACACAGATACAAGACTCAGTTGTAGCGTTGACGTTCTATGGCTCAACTCTCATAAGTTTGGACCGAAGAGGCCAAATTTTTTATTGGAATGTAGGAACAGGAGATCAATTATCAGAATCAGGAAAAGTAGTGCAATTTGATGCAGTCACATTCTCAGAAGACGGTAGGCTATTTGCAATCGGGACAAATGACAGCAAAATTCACCTTTGGGATGCTACATCGGGTAAGTTGCAAAGAACACTCATCGGTCATGCCAATCTGTTTAGAAAACAGGATAAAGAGATTCATGCGTTGGCTTTCTCACCTGATGGTAAAATTCTGGCAAGCGGGAGTGAGGACAAAACAGTACGCTTGTGGGATACTCAGAACTACAAAAAACTCGCCACACTCAGAGGGCATGAAGGATGGATTACAGCACTTGCTTTCTCTAAGGATGGGAAGACACTTGCCAGTGGTGATGCAAGTAGAGTTATCAAAGTCTGGGATATAGAAACTAAAAAGGTGCAAGCATCTCTGACAGGACATAAAAATACCATAAACGCCCTAACTTTTGCGCCTGAAAGTTTGTCCAGTTTTAGTGGTTGCTTGGCAAGCGGAAGTGCTGACGGAACAATTCGGTTCTGGGATCCAGATACGGCGGAAGAACTCATCACCCTTACCACAGGACATAATGAGTGGGTCAAATCAGTTGCATTTTCTGAAAATGACACAACCCTTGCAACTGCATTTTTTAATGGAACAGTAGAGATATGGAGTTTAATGAGTCTTCAGGAAATAACGACGTTTACTGATGGTCATAGCGATACAACTTGGGCAACTGCATTGTCACCGGATGCGAAGTACTTTGCAAGTCAGGGTAGCAGCGGCATGATTGCGTTTAGGTCAATAGGATCAGGAGCACATATTAATAGTGGAGATAAAGACAATCTTAAAGTATGGGAGATTACTACAGGAAGAGAATTTCCGGTCCCGTTGCAGCCTTTAGGTCCGATAACAGCAGCACCCGCATTCTCACCAGATAAAAATATAATTGCCTCAAATGATAGGCAAGGAATTAGAATATGGCAGATTGACACTGGAATTGAACTGTTCCAACTTCACACAAAGGGTCCGTTGTTCAGAGGACAGTTGATATTTTCACCTGACGGAAAAAGGTTCGCTGCGCTGAGATCCCATCACAAACCCCAAGTGTGGGATGTAGCAACACAGAACGATATTACCCCTCCTACTCCTCCTGATATGGAACCAGCACAAGTTGTGGCATTTTCACCTGACGGTGTTACGCTTGCGACTGCAAGTTCGCACGGTATCAATTTATGGAATTTAAATGCAGATAAAGAGGATGCACATACAAAACTCCCTGGAAGATTGTGGGGATTGAATCAAGTCTTGACGTTCTCACCTGATGGCACAATTCTTGTCGGTTCCGATGGGTTGATTCTGAATTTGATAGATGTGGAAACTGGGGATGTAATTGGAAATCTTACGGGTCATACAGAACCGATTGAGACTTTAGTGTTTTCACATAACGGTGAAACACTCGCTACTGGTAGCATGGATGGTACGGTGCTTCTCTGGGATTGGGAAAAAATCATCTCCAAAGCAAGAGGAAAGAAAGGAAATTAACCATGAAAACCAAAATTATATCCTTCACAATTATGCTATTGACAGTTACACTGCTCTCAAGTAGTTTTGCACAGGACAATACACAAGCCGGTTTACCAGAAGGTGCAATCGCACGGCTTGGCAAAGGTGGTATAAATATCATGCGGTTTTCACCAGATGGCACGCACCTCGCAGTAGGAACAGATGTCGGCGTTTGGTTATATACCGTGCCTAATGGAAAAGAGACGGCATTGTTCACTGGACACACTGGGCATGTGAACGCGCTTGCATTTTCACCTGATGGAAGAATTCTCGCAAGCGGGGGATTTAACAACCCCGGTATTCAACTTTGGGATATGGAAACTAAGAACAAACACTCAACCTTCACAGCAACTCAGGGGTTTCCTAATGTATTATCTTCATTGACATTCTATGGTAGGACATTAATCAGCATAAATAGAGGTAAGGAAATAACCTATTGGCATGTTGACACCGGTGAAAAATTATTAAGGTTCAGTTTAGATAATTCGTTTGATAGGACTGTCTTTTCTCAAGATGGCAGTAATTTTGCAGTTTCAAATCAAGTCGGAAAAATTCACCTATGGGAGACAACCACGAGCAGCCGGTCAGGAATTCTCAAAGGACATGCTCGTGGTAGACATACGGACATTTGGGCTTTAGTGTTCTCACCTGATAATAATATATTCGCCAGCGGAAGTGAGGACAAAACGGTAATATTGTGGGATACGCAGAACTACACCGAACTCGCGAAACTTAAAGGACATGATGCTTGGGTTACCACTGTTGCATTCTCAAGTGACGGAAAAACCATTGCAAGTGGAGACGCAGATAAGGTTATCAAACTCTGGGATTTAGAATCACAGCAAGAACGTGCAACCCTTACGGGACATAAAAACACTATAAATGCTTTAACCTTCGCACCTGTGGGAACACCCCGTTACGGCGGGTGTCTTGCGAGTGGTAGTGCAGATGGAACAATCCGTTTCTGGAATCCAGAAAATGGAGCGGAACTTACTATTTTTACGACTGGACATACAGAGTGGATAAAAGCAATCGCATTTTCTGAAAATGGGACAACCCTCGCGAGTGCCGCCTTTAATGGCACTGTAGATGTATGGAGTCTAAAGACTCGACAGGAACTGATGAACTTCACTGCTGCGCAGAGCAATAACACACAAACAGTCGTTTTGTCACCGAATGCCAAGTTTTTTGCTTGTCGCGGTAGCGGAGGTTGGATTGTATTTAATCCGGTAGGATTCGGATTGCATGGTGGTGGGGATGGAGATGGAGGTATGAAGAATCTTCAATTATGGGACATAATGACAGGTGAGAAACTACCCTTTCCTTTGCAAGATGTTTTCAACTGGCCTTCTGCAGCTGTATTCTCTCCAAATAGCAATATGTTTGCTATAAGCAGTCGTCAGGAAATTCGAGCATGGCACCTGAACACTGGAATAGAATTATTCCAACTTAACGCAAAACATCCTTCGTCAAATGATGAACTGATGTTTTCACCTGACGGAAAAAAACTTGCTTTCACAGGGCGTTTAGGCAATCTACAAATATGGGATATTTCTACGCAGCGTGACATCACACCACCCAATATCAAAAGGACAAGTACGTTGGCATTTTCACCAGATAGTTCTGTGCTTGCAACGGTGAGCAATGAAGGCATTTACTTATGGAAATTAGACATAGAATTGGAAGAGGCACCTATCTTAATCGCAGGAAATTTAGGCGGATTTAAAAATGAATTGGTTTTTTCTCTTGATGGCGCCATACTCGTTGGGTCAGGTATGCACATGTTGGGTAATCCAATTAAATTATGGGATGTGGAAACAGGTAATAGTCTTGGAATCTTGTCTGGGCATACAGAACCGATAGAAACGCTTGTGTTTTCACACGACGGTAAAATACTGGCAAGTGGTAGCAATGATGGCACCGTTCTCCTTTGGGATTGGGAAAAAATCGTTACCAAAGCAAATAAAAATAAAGGAAATTAAACATGAAAACCAAAATCATATCCTTCACAATTGTGCTATTCACAGTTACACTGCTCTCAAGCAGTTTTGCTCAAGACAACACACAAGTCGGTTTACCTGAAGGTGCAATTGCACGTCTCGGCAAAGGCGGCATAAATATTATGCGGTTTTCACCTGATGGCACGCACCTCGCAGTAGGAACAGATGTGGGCGTTTGGTTATACGATGTGCCAGATGGAAAAGAGACTGCTTTATTCACTGGACACACTGGGCATGTGAACGCACTTGCATTCTCATCAGACGGAAAAATCCTCGCAAGTGGCGGATTTGCAAACGCCATTATCCAACTATGGGATATAGAAACTGGAAAGAAGCGATCACAATTCACATTATCAAGACCGACTGATTCAATTGAGGCATTAGTATTCTCTGAAGACGATAAAACACTTGTCAGCATGGATATGGTTGGGAAATTCACACATTGGGATATTGAAACTGGCAATAAAACTTCCAGTTCAAGTCGGATGCAATCTCACGAGGCGGTTGTATTTTCTCCAGCAAACAACATACTTGCCTCTGGACATAGAGATGGCAAAATCCGTTTATGGAATGCAAAAACGGGCAAACGACAAGCAAACCTAACGGGACATGCGCGTTTACTCAAAAGAGAGGACAAAGAGGTTTGGGCATTAGCATTTTCGCCTGATGGGAAAATGCTTGTGAGTGGAAGTCAAGATAAAACTGTCAAGTTGTGGAATGCTGATAATCGCAAAAACCTTGCCACCTTCAAAGGGCACAATGGGTGGGTTATTGCTGTTGCCTTCTCTGCTGACGGGAGTATCTTAGCAAGTGGTGACACTGATAAGGTCATCAAACTTTGGGATGTAAACACAAAACAGGAACGGGCTACGCTCATTGGGCATACAAATGCGATTAGTACGTTAGCGTTTTCACCTGATGGAAAAACATTGGCGAGTGGTAGTTACGATGGAACAATCCGTTTCTGGAATCAAGATACAGGCGAAGAAATTTCTACTTTCACCGCTGGACACACAGAGTGGGTTAAGACAGTCGCATTCTCAGAAAACGGCACAATACTCACAAGTGCATTCTTTGATGGAACTGTTGATGTATGGAGTGTAAAAACGAAACGTGAACTAACCACCTTCACTGCAGCACAAAGCGATAATACCGGTGGAATCGCATTTTCACAGGATGCCACACGCCTTGTTAGTCAAGGTGTCAACGGGGCAACACTTGCATTCAGACCCCATGGTTTTGGATTTCGAGGTTCAGGAGCAGGTATGCAGAAAAATATCCAATTGTGGGATATAACCACTGGTGATAATATCTCTGGACCTTGGCAGGATATGGATAGAAGAGTGAACGCACTTGCAATCTCTCCGGACAACAAAATACTTGTCGCTGGAATTGGTCGTAGAGGTGGCATTTTTTCGTGGGATATAAACACTGGTGAAGAGATGCTCCGCTTTAACTTGGAAACTCCTTTTTCAATGAAGATTGAGTTTTCTCCTAACGGCAAACTACTTGCATCAAGTAGTGTTCATGTCGGAGCACAAATATGGGATGCCGTTACGCAGCAAGAAATTACGCCTCCATTCATGGAACTTGGCAAAGCTGTGGCATTCTCACATGACAGTACACTTCTTGCTTCTGGTCATCATGATCGTATTGTTTTATGGGATATTAAACCAACCGGCATGAAACAACGCGGTAAAATACTTGATACTGGACATAACAAGGAACTGAAATTCTCACCTGATGGCAACTTTCTTGTTGCACCAAAAACGAATGGTTGGAAAAATCTAATTCAGTTATGGGGTGTGAAGAACGGCTGGAATCTTGGCACATTATCAGGACATACTGAGGAAATTACAGCCTTAGAATTTTCAACAGATGGGAAAACGTTTGCAAGTGGAAGTAAAGATGGAACAGTCCTTCTCTGGGATTGGGAAAAAATCGTTACCAAAGCAATGAATGACGCAATACAAAAAAACTTGAGCAGCAATTTGGCACCTCCTGACAAGCCCGTGGAATACACCAACAAGGCGGAAGAAGCTGAAGCGATTTTAAACTGGATGCAGAAAAACGGTTATCAACTTAAGAAAACCTCGAATGGATATACACTTACACGCGGTGGTAGTAGAGCCAGAATTTCCGGAGGCGGCGGAGGAAGATTAGGAAGTGGCAAGGTAAATGTTAAGATTGACGGAAACGGTGTTCTTGAAATTCGTGTGGCTGGTGTAGGGTTAGGCACGTTTATGTTTGATGATGAAGGAAAACTGAAACACAAGTCTCTTGACGAAGGAAAAAACACAAATAAATGAATGTAGGCATGAAAATCAAAAACCTATTTTGCCTGACTTTTCTATTGATTTTAGCAATACTTTCAACCAGTTTTGCACAGGACAATACACAAGTCGGTTTACCTGAAGGTGCAATCGCACGTATTGGCAAAGGCGGGATAAATATCATGCGGTTTTCACCTGATGGCACACACCTCGCTGTGGGGACGGATGTAGGCGTGTGGTTATACGATGTCCCAGATGGAAAAGAGACCGCTTTATTCACTGAACATGTTGGTCAGGTGAACGCCCTTGCGTTTTCATCAGATAGCAGAATGCTTGCAAGTGCTGGAGTGGAAATCCCTTTTATTCAGGTTTGGGATTTAGATACAGGTAACATTCTTTCTACACCCACATTAACTGAAAGAGTAATGTTTATTAAGGCGTTGACATTTAGTGGTACAACACTCATAAGTCTGGACAGAACTGGTCAAATTGAGTATTGGAATGCAAGCACAGGAAAGAAGTTGTTGAACTTAGGAACAGAATTATGGAAGTTAGAAGCATATAATGCAATTTCTTTCGCTGAAGATCAGAACATCTTTGCCACTGGACATAATGATGGAAAAATATATTTGTGGGATTCAAATTCTGGTAAAAAGCGATCAACTCTCAGAGGTCATAACACATTGTTGGGTTCTGTGAAATTGGTTGAAGGTATGGTTAATTCCCCAAGGGATAGAAATATTACTGCTTTAGCGTTTTCATCCGATGGAAGAGTACTTGCAAGCGGAGGTGAAGATAAAACTGTACGATTGTGGAATACTGATAAACGTAAAGGACTTGCGATACTTGAGGGACATAAAGGCTGGATTAATGCATTAGCCATCTCTAAAGATGGAAGAATCTTAGCAAGTGGTGATGCGAATAAGGTTATCAAACTGTGGGACATAGAGACTCATGCCGAACGTGCCACGCTATTAGGACATGCAAGCGCAATCAACGCATTAGCGTTTTCTCCTGATGGAAGAACATTGGCGAGTGGTAGTTACGATGGCACAATCCGATTTTGGCATCAAGACACAGGAGAAGAAATCGCTACATTTACAGCGGGTCATACAGAATCAGTAAAAGCAGTTGCATTTTCTGAAGATGGTACTACACTGGCATGCGGATCATATAACGGAACTATAGAGATTTGGAGTCTGAAAACGAAGCAAGAACTGATTACCTTTTCTGCAGGCAAACGCGATATGGTACGTCAAATTGTATTGTCGCCAGATACTATGCGCTTTATGAGTTGGGGTGGTACTGCTATGATTGGACTTAGGCGTTCAGAATTCAAAATTGACAAACATATGAAACTATGGGAGATAGCTACTGGAAATGAGATTCCCGTTCCCGAGTTGGAGGTAGGCGGAAAGGCTACAGCAGTGGCATTTTCACCTGATAAAAAAACATTGGCTTACGGCAATTCACAGACAATTGAATTGTGGGATACGAACACACGATTGAAAATGTTTCACCTAAAAACGAAAGAACCGTTCGGAGAAAGAAAGTTGATATTTTCATCTGACGGTTCTTTACTTGCCACTTATGGACTTCGGGTCCCAACACAGGTCTGGAATATCAATTCGAAGCGTGACCTTACTCCTTTTGCTACAGCAAATGATCGATCTGAAGCAGTGGCATTCTCACCCGATGGTACCACCCTTGCAGTGAAAGATCGGTACGGTGTCATTTTGTCAAAAGTAACATCAACAGGAATTGGAGAATCCAGCATGATTTTAAATGATTTTAGGGGTGTTACAAATGTGGTTTTGTTCTCACCAGATAACAAATCTCTTCTGGCTGCAAGATCACACAGTAAAGAGTATGATATCCAGATATGGGATGTAGAAACAGGTAACGGTTTAGGAACTGTGAACGGACATACAAAACCGATTGAAACATTGGATTTTTCTCCCGACGGAAAGATGCTTGCCAGTGGCAGCCAAGATGGTACTGTACTCTTTTGGGATTGGAACAAAATCGGTGTTAGAGAAGTGCCAGATAAAATCGTAAAAAAGCCTTGGAAAAAAGACCCGAAAGTCGTGCTAAACTGGTTAAAACAAAATAACTATCAAGTTAAAAAAGAGAAAGATAATGTCATTCTTAGAGAGATAAACAATAAGGATAGGCATCAAAGTGATGGATCCCTACAGATAAGAGTATTTGGATATATGAGTAGGGGCGATGTTAGTCTCATGACCGATGGACTGGGGAACTTTCGGATTAGTATCATAGGTGTTGGATTCGCAGATTTCACTTTTGACAAAGATGACAACCTCCTGTCAATAGATACATCAAATCTCAATCAATAACTTTAACCCTGCATTGCACGGGAATTTATAGTGGACTATAGAAATAATTCTACATCTCCTCTGTAGGAGCGATCTCCGAATCGCGACAGAAACTTAGGAGCAGTCGGGAATCGGAGTTCCCTCCCGCCAAATGCCATACGCGCATTTGGCGTTGATTTGGCTGAATGCCATACGCGCATTCAGCGTTGATTCACAGTTCAGGAATGTAGCGGTAATTCTAATCTCTACCATAATTATCCAAAAGGAGTAGAAGCGATGAAAGCAAAACATTTTTTCACCACATATTTGTTGTTAGCTGCGGCACTCACAATTGGTTTTGCACAAGATAACACACAGGTCGGTCTACCAGAAGGGGCAATCGCACGGCTTGGAAAAGGTGGGATAAATATCATGCGATTTTCATCGGATGGTGCATATCTCGCGGTAGGAACAGATGTCGGCGTTTGGTTATATACCGTGCCTAATGGAAAAGAGACTGCTTTATTC
>JAPPMR010000224.1 GCA_028818995.1 Candidatus Poribacteria bacterium
GAATTTGAATGCGATGAATCCTTCGTTCGTCTGCTTCTAATACCGTGAAACTTATACCGCGGTAAGTAAAAACGACACCCTTTTCAGGGACTCGTCCAAGATGATCTACCACAAACCCACCGATGGTATCAATATTTTCCGCTTCAAATTCTGTGCCAAGTTTTTCGTTTAATTCGACCAAGTTTAGTCTGGCATCAACTGAGTAGGTGTCTGGACTAATTTGAATGTAGGCATCCTGCTCATCTGCTTCGTCTTCGTCTTGGATTTCACCCACAATCTCCTCAATAATGTTTTCAAGCGTTACAATCCCCGCTGTGCCCCCGTACTCATCCACAACAATAGCGATATGTTGTTTATGTTCTCGCAGTTCTCGGAACAATTCAGAAATCTTTTTGCTCTCAGGTGTAAAAAAAGGTGTGCGACCAACAATAAGTTCACTGAGGTTAATCGGTTTCTCCTCTGCCCAACAATCTAACATGTCCTTAACATGCAAAATTCCGACAATGTTATCAATTGTCTCTTCATATATCGGAATGCGTGTATGTCTACATGCAATTGTCGTCTGTAAAACTTCAGCAGCAGAGGTTCCAACTTCAAGACATACCATATCGGTTCGTGCCACCATAATTTCTCGGACCACTTTATCCGGTAGGTCTAAGATCCGAGCAATCATTTCCCGGTCGTCTGGCTCTAAAATCTCTTGGCTGTCTGCAACATTATCTAAGGTTTTTAACACTTCTGGAGATACAAGGCTATCTTGTGCTGACGTAACCTTGCCGCCGCAGATACGCACAATCAGATTCACAAGAAAATTTAAGGGGATTAAAATTAGAAAACCGCCCCAATAAACGATACGTAAGGCACGTAACGCATGAATAGTTGTTCCGCTGGGACTATTTTGGACGTAGTTTTTAGGAAATAATTCTGTAAAAACAACAAGAAGCAGGGCAGCGAGTCCACCGCTCAATATGGGATTTTTCCAGAATGTCGCAAATAGGACAACAGTTGCCACCATCAGCAGCGTCTTTGCTGTAATAATAGTCAATGAATAGCGGCGCGGGTGGCGCAAAAGCGATGTTAAGACTTCGTAGCGTTTTCCGCCTTCCTCTGCGAATTCCAGAATATCCGACCGCGTCAAACGAGCCAGCAAAGCTTCTGCCGCTGAAAAGAGTGCATTTAAAATTAACAGAATTCCTAAACAAACTAATCCTATAACTATATGTTGCTCATCCAAGCGTAAAATCACACCTCCGTTATATCTCTAATAATTGAATGTCCTGGAGTTAAACAGAAATTATGTGGTTCTCAGTATCTATTTGCAAGCATTGTAAAATAGCATTCTGTTTCCCAAACATAACAGTGGCTTCCTCTTGTGTTTGATGGTCATATCCGAGTAGATGAAGCATACCGTGTACAGTTAGAAATGCGACCTCTTCTGCAAGCGAATGTTTTTCAGTTGTTGCTTGGCGTTCTGCGGTCTCTAAAGATATGACAATATCTCCAAGCATGTTGTGGCTTATCATCTCACTATCTTCACCTTCACGCATAGCAAAGGCTAATACATCCGTTGGCGCATCAATCCCACGATACTCAAGATTTAGTTCTGTCATGTGGAAATCATCTGTTAACAAAACGCTTACTTCATAATCTTCTATATGATGTGCATTTACTGTCACTAATACGGCTCTGTGGACAATTTCCACATCAAACGTGTTATTGCTGCTGGCATTGGTAACATCAATCAAACCCGTTAACCTTCAGATTCTTCGGCTTCTGCTAATACGCGTTTCACATCTGGGGGTGGTGTGGACTTTTCATAAGCTTCAATGATACGCTGCACCAATTCATGCCGCACAACATCAGTCTTTGAGAAGTAAATAAATTGGATTCCCTTGATTCCAGAAAGCACCTCTTGGGCATCTGCGAGTCCCGATACTTTATGCGTTGGCAGGTCTGTTTGTGTGATGTCGCCCGTTACAACGGCTTTTGAGTCAAACCCGAGTCGTGTGAGGAACATTTTCATCTGTTCGATCGTTGCATTTTGTGCCTCATCAAGAACAACAAAAGAATTGTTGAGTGTTCTACCTCGCATAAAAGCAATCGGGGCAACTTCAATGATATTGCGTTCAATGTAATTGTCAAGCGTATCAGGTGGTATCATATCGTACAACGCATCATATAGCGGTCGTAGATAAGGATGTACTTTCTCGGCTATATCACCGGGTAAAAATCCGAGCCGTTCACCCGCTTCAACGGCAGGTCGAGTTAAGATAATACGGCTCACCTGTCCATTCTTAAGCGCAGAAACAGCCATTGCCATTGCAAGGTAGGTTTTCCCTGTGCCAGCAGGTCCAATGCCAAATACAAGATCGTTGTGTTTTATTGCTTCAACATACCGTTCTTGTCCAGCAGTTTTCGGACGAATTACACCTCGTTTTGAAAACACAGGTATAGATTCTGCCGAACTTTGATCTAAAATGGTTGATTCATCTGCTTCTGTCGCACGGATAACGTAGTTAACATCGGTTGTCTGAATTCTTTCGCCTTTTCGGATACGGTGGAGTAGTGATTCCAACACCGTTATGACTCTGTTGACATCTTTTTGGTTTTCACCAAGGACAGCAATGCTATCGCTTTTCAAAACAACACGGACGTCAAAATCATCTTCAATGATTTTCAAAAAGGCATCGCTTTGTCCAAAAAGTGCTTGAACTTCAGCGTTGTTTTGAATAGGGACACCCTTTAATTCTTGTTTTTGCAATCGGGTTTTGATCCTCCAAGAATGTTATGTGCTAAACTTAACACAGTTTTGTAGAAAAAGTCAAGCAATAGGTTTATGGATGCAATATAAGACAGATTCTGGCGAGAAATCTAAGTGATTAGTTCACATTGTAGCAAGTTTGTATATTATAACGTGAGTTTGATAATAAAATGTGAGTTTGCTCTAAACACTTTTCAAGTCTAAAAAAAGCACTGTTTTTGTAGCATAACCTGTTAGGTTGTGCCGTTTTTGCCAAAAATAACAGAGAATGCTGCGGATGAAAACTTTTTCAAACTCACGTTATTATACAATTTCGTGAAACTAAATTCAAGCAGTTTCTTACATCCGCTCGTAAATCTTCACCTCTCGAATTTTTGCCCCTTTTAAAGGCGTAACAATTCCATAAGAAAAGCGACGGTCGTCACTCTCAACGCGAGTCTGCCCTTTCCGATCTTCAATGCCGTCTGCGGTTATCCGCAGATATAACACTTCTTGTCTAATCGGTAACCACACCTTCTGCTGGTTTTTCACATCTCTGTGTCGTCTATCCTGCACTGCGACAAACGAATTACGCCACTTCAGTGATTTTTCCTCTGCTGTAAAATCAAGAGCCAACTTTGGAATATCAGAACCCGGATAAATTTCTATATAAGCCACATACGTTGGTTTATCCAGTTTTATCAGTGTTTCTGTTTTTAGAGTGCCATCATGGTTTATCTGATACCCCTTCGGATTAGCTGCAAACTCAGTCGTACCTTCCTCAAAATACATCTTCCGAATAGAACCGTGTGCTTGGAATGTTCCTACTGTTTCCAAATTTCCATCTACCATATTTGGATTGGCTTCACACGTGAGACGAGATGAAGGAAGTTCCACGACAGGCGGATTTTGAAGCAAAGCACACCCTGAAATACCAAGAACTACTAACAATAAACTACTTACAATCCATCTCCATTTTCTAACGGGCATAAAATTTTACCTCCCGAATAGAAGCACCTTTCAATGGAATTTGAATGCGCGCGTCTATATCTTTTTTCTCAGTTTTCTTATCTCTCTCATTTTCCTTTTTTTGGTTACGGATAGCGTTTTGTTTATCTTCAATACCGTCAGCAGTGAGTCGCAAATAAAGGATCTTTCTATTGATTTGGAATCTGACAGGTTGTTTCCCTTCTACGTTAATATGCTGTTTGTCATCTACCGCCTCAAAGGAAGAAGCAAACTGTGGCGGGTCATCCAAAGTTGTCATTAAAGCTAACTTGGGGATGCGGGATGCTGGATAGACTTCAACATGGGAGATATAAGTTGGCACATCTAATTTAATCACAGCTTCTGTACGTCGACTTCCTTCAACCTGCGTTAGATATTTCCGTTGCATATTCCCAGAGGTGCGCTTCTCTCCAGGGAAGGCTTTGTAACTTTTCTCAATATGACCTCTTACAGCAAATGTGCTAATCGTGTCTAAATTTCCATCTACGAGTTGAGGATTTGCCTCACTACTCAGTCGGGATGAAGCGACTTCAAAAGTTGGTTGATTTAGAACAGCACAACCTAAAACACTAATAAACATAACGGACAAAACGGTTAAGATTCTCATTTGTTTTCTCCTTTGACTGATAAGTTCAGAGATTTAGGTTTGAAGATCCTTGGGGGTGGCAACATCAAAACGTTCTGCAGCCTCAACGAGTCGATCCCACGTAGGTTCTTCTATCGGTATTCCCTCTTTTAGTCGTTTTTCACGGCTTCGTTGTTCAAATTCTCCTGGCACATAGATTTCGTCAATTCCTGGCAATCTCGCTGATGACTTAACCCACTCCGCAAGATATTCAATCTCCTGTTCATAGTCGGCTAAATCAATAAAATCCTTAATTTTAATTGCAAACATAACAATGCCGCTTGCGCCGCGCGTAGGTTGTTCACGGCTACACCCTGCCCAAGAAAGACCGCCTGCAATGGCATCAATCATCACACCGAGTCCAAACCCTTTGTGCCCAAACTGAAATCCTCCGAGTGGCATGACAGCGGTATCATTTGGTCGTTCACGAAACACGTCTGGGTCTGTTAAAGCGTTACCTTCGGTATCTATCATCCATCCTTCTGGTATTGGCTCGCCCCGTGCAGACTGTACGAGAAGTTTACCGCCTGCGACTACGCTGAGCGTCATATCTAATAGAAGCGGTTCGCCATTTGCCCGAGGCACGGATATGGCAATCGGATTAGGTGGTAACCTTCGTGAAGTGCCGCCGTGTGGATGCATAAACCTACCTCCACCATTTAGCAAAACAATACCGATCATTCCTTCCCGTGCTGCAATTGGCGGATATTCACCCATTCGTCCTGCATGCCCGCACCGATGTAAACCGACTGCACCGATGGTACAGGTTTTTGCTTTTTCGACTGCCATCTCCATCGCTTTGCGTGCAGCAACCATTCCGAGTGCCCCGTTCACGTTGATAACTGTCGCTGCACCGCTCTCTCTAACAATCTCCATTTTCTCTGCTGCTGGAACGCCAGCCATGCCGCCGATATAGTTCGGCGCGTTGATCACACCGTGTGAATCATGTCCCGCTAAATTAGAATCTACAACATGGTCACTGACGATGCGTGCATCTTCTTCGGTGCCACCTGCCCTCCGATAAATATCGTATACAAATTTTCTTAACACAACGTGAGATACAATCGGCATAAATGTCTCCTTGCCGGAAAATTAGATTTACAAGATGAATTAGCACAGTTTGCAAATGATATTGCAGATTTTGTAAGTATAGCATGTAGTGGAGAAATTTGCAATAGATTGCAAAGGGAAGGCCTGTAAAGTTTTGTCGAACCCACACATCTCTTATTGTAGAGTCAAATCAAAGCTGAATGTGTATATGGTATTTGGTTAATTCGCTCAGACAAATAATGTGTTAGTGCGGGGGATCACATCTCCCCCGCAAGGAGGAATAACAACTCTAAATGAATAGTTATTCGAGAGATTCTTGTTAGAACGCTAAATCAAGCGAACACCCGTTAGCATTCCGCTTGTTTAGCATTGTCGCCTCTCCCATAGCGAGGTGTATACGTCTTTTGCAGTACGTCATTTATAATAAATTATATAAATAAGTTCACATATATTGTGTAGGAGCGATCTCCGAATCGCGACAGAAACCACTAATAGTCGGGAATCCAAATCAACGGTATGAATGCGCCAAATCAACGGTATGAATGCGCCAAATCAACGGTATGAATGCCTTTTGGCATTCCCCGTATGGCATTCGCTATGATTCATGCCGGTGATTTGATAGGGACGATATGTTTATTTTTATATCGTTCCTACGGAACTCAAGAGAGGATGGACAATATTTTCTATAAACATTCCGTCCCTACGGGACTAAAGCTACATTAAGACAACCTTAATTAATAATATATCAAAATTATTAATATAACTCAATACGGCTAATTGTATTCCTGTTTACCCTAAAAGTCAAATTAAATCTGCCAAAAATGTTAGATTTGCTTGAAAAAACACATAATTTTAGAATTTTAAGCGTTAAGAACTTTAAGAAATTTAGTAGTTTTGTCGGACGCAAGAAAACTTGATTAAAAAAAGATCTTTTGATATAATTAGTTAATTCTATTCTAAATGTGTCTATTTAGCCGAAATTAGTAGTGTTTGGAACCACAGCTTCCATATTGTCTTTTCTATCATGAATCCCTTAAAAGATCTTATTCAACGTTGTCATCAACGACATAAAAACCCGCTTCGCCAGCGGAAGACAGTGGTAGCACCCGCACTGTACAATAAGGGTTATCCCTATCACTTCACAGTGTATTGCGCGCACAGATACCCAATGCTACTCACTGATTTGGAAACAGCAAACATCTCATTCATGCCCATAGGACAGGCACCAGATAGCGATCATGGTCCACGTACCTTGGGCGGCGAATCTTTCTTAAGACGTCAGGGAACACAAGACTGGGGAATGAGACGATGGCATGCATCCTGGGGTATTCAGGTTTATACTGGTATTCCATCAGAACGCGATGGCGCACGATGGCATGACTTTGATTTTACATATAAGGCTATTTGTGTTTCCCCTGATGCTATTCTCACGTGTATTGAGGCACTTGTTGACACTGTTCCAAACCCATTATTAACGATGTCAAAATCTGGAGGATTACGCTTTTCTTGCCGGGTGCCGAATTACCTGCATCCAAATATCGAAAAAGCGAAACTTTACATCTATAAACACACGCCAACTTCGGATAAATCTGACCAACGCGATCTGTATCTTGAAATCTTTGGTGAAGAAGGTTACAATCGTTGGGATGCGCGTTATGAAATTCTGCTTGGCAATCTGTTTGACCCGCCTATTGTTGATAAAGAGGTTGTCTTTGCCCCTATTAATGCGCTTCGTGCTGCACTGCATGAACCCGCCCCCGAAAAAATAACAGAAAAACAAATTGCCACTGAAGTTCCATTTTCTCTGGGTTCGCATAATCTTGATCTTGCAAAAGAGACACTTGTAAAGCACGGTTTTTCTTATGTCCGACAAGATAACGGTTCCCATCTTTGGATCCCACCTAATAGTGAGGTTGACGACAAATACATATCGCTATGGGAAAATGAAGAGACGGTATGGTTACGTGCCTCAACCACCGATATAGGACTTCCTACGCAATCAACACCAATAACGGATATATGGCACGACACAGGAATTATGCCACCGGCACCTCTTGCTGGTATACCAGTGCCTGATAAGGTGCAAATAGTTCGGGAAGGAAAACTTAGTCCATTAGCGATAAAACGCCCTTCTCCTGTGTTGTACAAGTCAGAACAAACAGAAAAAGTTTATAAGACACTCGAAAAGAACGGCGTTCAGATACAGGAAATTTTTGACCGGACAGACCGCATCCTCGGACTGATTGCGGAGGCAGGCACAGAAAAACACTACGATGCAGTATCCGATGCCAGCAACGGTGGTACAACTTGCTTAAACATGTCAACCTACAAATTAGCTGAAAAGATAGAAAACCGTTATCAAAACCAAAACATTCCATTATACGAACGCTGAAAACCTCGGATGTACCTGTGGGAGCAGGTGAAAAAGATACCTATTGATGTTCGCATGGCAACGCCATTTCAATTGGGTAATGTCTGTGAGGATCCGGAAAGGTGCGAAGCACTTGAAGAAAAGGGTGGTGATGCGCGCGAAAGTATCTGTCCACAGTGCCCTGTCTATACACAATGCCAACAGCGCGGATTTTTATCACAAGCATCTTCATTAAAACACGCCAAAACACAGATAGTAGCACTTCCCGAACTTTTCTTTGATCCACAACACGCTGAAATGGCGGAAGAGATTCTCATACAGATGGACGAGAAAGAACGGCTTTGCATTATCGACAGAACGCAAGCGTACAAACTGTTTCCCGTATGTAAGTTATCCAAAAATTTATTGAAAGAATGGAGTGTGAACTGGCAAGGGACTGCCTTGGGAAATTTTGCTAAAGCGTTGATGCATGCCGTAGAAATCAAAGACAAACCGCATGCGGATGCTGTTAAGCGAATCCGCACAGTAATACAAGCGTTTGAATGGCAACAAGAAAGACTCATCAAACAGATGTGTCAAGTCAATGTGAGAGGTAAGGTGATTGAACAGGGTTTTGTTGATCCCGATACAGGAAAGCAATTAGCACAATTTACTATTGAGTTTGAAGGGGACGCGTTTGCATATATTCCTATTGACAGAAACGCTGAAAAGAAACTTACAGCAATGAACCTACCCATTTTTGGTTTCAAACGTTTTGCCCTTAATGAAGAAATAAAAATATTGATGTCCATGGCGCAAGCGATCCAATTGGGTATTTTTGGTGTAGAAACCGTCAAAGACATTCGGAAATTACCGACAATCTGCCCAGATTCAAACTGGACGTTTTGGCATCAACTCAAAAGTTTCTTCGCACACTACACGCGGGATGCCGATGCACCAATACGGTGGAATGGAAAAACATTGAGGTTCTGGGTACCACCAGTGCTGCACCCAAACGTAAAACGTCTGTTGTTAATGTCGGTAAACCTCTCCGAACAACATCTTCGTAGAGCATTCCCAAATGAGAAAATTGAGGTGCATCACACCGAACCAACAGCATGGGTTGCGGAAAACAAAGTCTTTCAGATTCGCACAGGCACCTATCCACGAAAAACGATTTTAGATTACAACAGTAACTGGGACCTCATCGGTTTGTCTAAAATGGGACAGCGCTTTTTCCGTGGTATCCGGGCTGAAATTGAAAGCGATCCAAGCGTTAAACATTCAATCATCACTTATAAGTCAATTGCCACACGGTTATCAGACGTCGAAAAAAAGAAGAATGTTTGTTTCGTAACACATTTTGAAATGATGGACAGTTTGCACACCGCTTTTGAAGAGACACATGTTCTCTGGATCATCGGCACACCCGAACTACGACAAGAGCTTATTTGGCAGCGAGCACAAATCTTATTCGGAAACGACAAAGATCCTCTTTCCTATGAAGAAGACATAGAATTCGGCCATTATAAAGACGAACGTATCCAGAGTGTTTATGAGCAGAATGTCGTCGCCAAACTCTCGCGTATTGTGCAGCGTGCCAAGTTAGATCAGTTACCAAATAAAAAAGTTATATTAGCCTCCAGTTTGGCGCTGCCCCAAATCACCGACAAACCTGAAACACTTCTTTTTGACTGGGAAGACTTTGAAGTTGCTGGTGGACTTGACAAACTGCCGGAAGTGATAGCGACGCGCGAACGTTTTGAAACAGAACGCGATAATTTGACTGTTGAATCCAGCAGAGAAAAAGTGGAGGAAATCTTAGGATGCTCAGCGAGACAAGCAAACCGTGTGCTACAAAAACTTAGGGGAGGCACCCCACTTCGAATTCCCTTCCGAGAGCAAATCCTATCCCTCCTTGCCGATGGCGAGAAAAAAACAGCAGAATTTATTGATACTATTGAAGGACATCCAAAAGCAATAAAAAATGAACTCAGTCGTCTTGTAGATACGGGTGAAATTGTACGGGTTCAATGGGGTATTTACACCCTTCCGTAACGAAAAGGCAAAGTAAACATCTTTCCTACCTCTTTTAAACCCATCCCAAAACCACATAGGCGGGTTTGTAATACCATTTCTAAATAATGGGACATTATTTCATATATCGGTTGTCCGAATGCAACCCCCTCTTCTGTGGGAGCGACCTCCTGGTCGCGACAAGGAGGTCGCTCCTACAAAGAAACTCAAGATCGGAATGATACTTTATCAATTAGAAATGGTATTAGAAACCCTCCAACAAGAGTTGTCGGGTGTCGCTTCGCTCTACCCGACCTACAATACTGCGAATCTTGTTTATTCAGTCTGATAGATGCGATTTTCTAATCGCATCTACCGGGGTATTCACTAATTGGACTTTACCATAAAAACAAACGCCTATAATCAGTAACACTTGTTTGCAAATCTTGATATTTCAAGGTATACTTAATAAAAAATAAACAGATAGGTAGGATCCAAATAGTGCGAATTATTTTTTACACAGGCAAAGGAGGTGTCGGTAAAACAACTATCTCTGCTGCAACAGGCATGAAACTGGCATCACTCGGATATAAGACGATTGTCATCTCACTTGACGTGGCACATTCACTCCGCGATTCTTTTGATAATGAGGCACTTCTCATTGCACAGTCTACTGAAAAACAGATACAAATTCAGGAGAACCTCTGGATACAAGAAATCAATGTTCAAGAAGCCATTGTTGAATACTGGGATGAAGTCTACAACTACATCCGTTCTCTACTGAATCGTTCAGGTCTGGAAACGCTCGTGGCAGAAGAGATAGCGGTGTTTCCGGGGATGGAGGAGATATGTGCACTTCTTTACATTAACCAGTATGTCCGTGAAAATACGTACGATGTTATTATCCTGGACTGCGCGCCGACTGGTGAATCACTGCGGTTCGTTAGTATCCCAACGACGCTTGAATGGTATATGAACCGCATCTTCAAATTAGAACGTAACCTCGCCAAACTTGCAGGACCTATTATTGAAACAGTTAGCTCTGTCCCAATACCAAAGGACGCATATTTCCAAAATATACAGAACCTTTTCAATAAATTAGAAGGTATTGATACTGTGCTAACAGATCCGAAAATCACAACAGTGCGCTTGGTAACAAATCCAGAAAAAATTGTCATCAAAGAAACACAACGAGCATTTATGTACTTCTGCCTTTACGGGTTATGCATTGATGCGGTCATCATCAATCGTATTTTCCCTGAAGGCATTGATGCCAAGTTTTTTGAAATCTGGAAACAGACACAACAGCAATATATAGAGGAAGCCGAAAACTATTTTTCGGGTGTACCGATATGGAAGGTAAATCTTTTTGATGATCAAATTATTGGAGAAACAGGACTCCGTAGATTGGGAGATATCCTCTATCCGAACCTTGACCCAGCAGAAAAGTTCTCCGAACAGAGTCCGTATCAATTCCGGAAAGTAGATGATGTTTATCAACTTGTGATGCAACTCCCGTTTTTAACCAAGCAAGAGGTTCACCTCACCAAACATGGCGATGAGTTAATCGTTACAATTGGCGGTTTTAAGAGACATGTTGCGCTGCCACGAAGCCTTGCAAGTACCAAAACAACAGGAGCAAAACTCACCGAACGCCAACTGGTTATCACGTTTCAATAAACTTTCAGTAAAGTTACACGTCTCATATTGCGCATTTAAAGGAACAAATGTTTATCAAAACAGATAAAGTGGTACTAACTGTAGTCTTTACAACATTTTTGACGTTCTTATTACTGTTTCTACTGCCGATCAGGGACTTAGGAATTGGTGCTATTTGGTGGCTTTATCCAAACTTGCTGCTGGCAATCGGATGGTTCGGTTATCTCATTCAATTTAATCGAAATACCACTGGGGATGAATCGCCTCAACTACTGCTACATAGCGTATTGTTTGGATTCTCTGCAACGGTAACATATCTACCAATGGACTGGCTGTTTTCAAGAAAATTGCAGTTTATCGTCTACCGTAGTCCAGACTTTTTGGGAAATGTAACGACACCGATTGCGTTGATAATATCTTGGGGGCTTTTCGCTACGTTAATTGTCTACTGCTACCACCGACTTCAAATGCTTAGTCTACACCGTTTTGTTGCTTCAGGCATAACCGGGTTAATAGCGACAATTGGAAGTATCGTTATTTACGGATTAGGAAAAGAGTTATGGGAATGGAACGCCTTGCGTGTTGAAAATATACCAAACATCGCATCAGTCCCAATCTTTATGCCGATTACATTTTTGCTTACTTTCATCCTCTGTCCTTATTATTTTTACCGTAAGCAGCATGCATTGATAGCAGGAATAAGGTGTGGGCTTTTCATGGGAATAGTGATGTTTTTGAGTTTTCTCATCTTTTGGAGGCTATAAAGCAAATTAGTTATAATTAACGGATGACAAATCACAGATTAAACATGCGGATGTAAACTCAGCCATCCTTAGAATTTTGGCTTGAAAGAACCAATTAATGTTAGGAAAAAACATGAACTTACTTGAAAAGAAAAGTATGCGTTCAACAACAATATTGGCGGTACGCCGAAATGGGCAGATCGCTATTGGGGGAGACGGTCAGGTCACATTAGGTGATACAGCTATTAAACATAGTGCTCGCAAAATCCGCAAGATTTATCAGGACCGTGTTCTTATTGGGTTTGCGGGTTCTGGTTCAGATGCGCTTACTCTCTATGAAAATTTAGAGAAAAAATTAGAACAGTACCGGGGCAACCTGCAGAAAGCTTCGGTTGAACTCGCAAGGGATTGGCGTAGTGATCGCATTCTTAGGCGTGCGGACGCTTTGATGATAGCGATCAATGAAAACGATAGCTACCTGATTTCAGGTAACGGCGATCTCATCATCCCTGACGACGACATCCTTGCTATCGGTTCAGGTGGTTCTATTGCGCTCTCTGCTTCCAGAGCATTACTCAAATACTCAAAACTAACCGCCGCTGAGGTTGTCGCTGAAGCATTAAAAATTACAAGTGAAATCTGCATCTACACGAACGCACAGATTGAAATTGAATCAATTGAGACTGAAGAATAGGATACTCAAAATTTACGTTATTTTGGTTAACAGCACAGAGGAGTGCTCACCACCTTTTAGGAGGTTACATTGGAGAAACCAGCTGTTGAAACGAAAATCTTAGCAGACGCACTAACCCCACGGCAGATTGTTGAAGAGCTTGATAAATACATTATCGGGCAGTTTGAGGCAAAGCGGAGCGTTGCGATTGCGCTGCGCAATCGTGCTCGTCGGCAGATGCTTACAGACGATATGCAAGATGAAGTTTCACCGAAAAATATCATCATGATTGGCTCAACTGGTGTCGGTAAGACAGAAATTGCCCGTCGACTCGCACGCCTTGTTGATGCCCCGTTCATCAAAGTTGAAGCGTCAAAGTATACTGAAATTGGTTATGTTGGTCGCGACGTAGAATCGATGATCCGTGATCTTACAGAACTCTCGGTCAGCAAAGTAAAAGCAGAACAGACTACTGCTGTTGAAGAAGCTGCATTAGAATTGGCAGAAGAACGTCTGTTAGACTGTCTATTACCGATGCCGCGGGCATTAAAAAGCCAACCTCGTAGCAAACCGACTGATGAATTTGATGTTGACGAAGACATTGATATTGATGACATTGATATTGATATTGACGAAGATGAAGACGAAATCCAATTGCCGTTTGAATTTGAAACAACTGATGAACAAAACGAAGCTTTAGAAAAACAGCGAGAACGACACCTCAAGACACGTGAAAAGTTACGGCAGCAGTTGAAAGAAGGCAAATTTGAAGATAGACCTGTTGAAATCAATATGAAAAGTCGAAGCATGCCGTTTGTTGAAATTTTTTCACCTGGTGGCATTGAGGAGATGGACATCAACTTCAAAGATATGTTCAGCAACATTCTCCCGGATCAGACGAAAAAACGGCGAGTGCCTGTCTCCGAAGCACGACAAATCTTGATGCAAGAGGAAGCGGAAAAATTGATTGACATGGACGCTGTCATCAGTGATGCGATTGAACGTGTTGAAAATTCTGGGATCGTCTTCTTAGACGAAATTGATAAAATCGCGGGGCGCGAATCTCGGCAGGGACCCGATGTTTCACGTGAAGGTGTGCAACGTGATATTTTGCCCATCATTGAGGGAAGCACAGTTGCAACAAAATATGGAGCGGTGCGTACACACCACATTTTATTTATCGCTGCGGGTGCTTTTCACGTCTCTAATCCATCAGACCTTATTCCTGAACTTCAGGGGAGGTTCCCTATCCGCGTTGAACTCAAAAGTCTAAATAAAAGCGACTTTCAGTCTATTCTGACGGAGCCGAAAAATGCGTTAGTCAAACAGTATACGGCACTCCTCCAGACCGAGGGGATAGAGGCAACTATAACCGAAGATGCAATTGATGAAATCGCTGCGCTCGCGTTTCAGGTAAACGAGTCTGTGGAAGATATCGGCGCACGTCGTCTACACACCATCATGGAAAAGTTGTTTGAGAACCTGTTTTTCGATGCGCCTGATCTTGAGAAGAAGAGTGTTACCGTTGATGCGGATTATGTTAGAGGGGAATTGGCAGAAATCGTTAAGGATCAGGATTTGAGTAGGTACATTCTTTAGGTTAGATATCGCAGGTCGTAGGTTGGTTAGAGCGGAAGCGAAACCCATAACTGTCAATTTAGCGGTTCGACACCCGGTAGGGGGGGGGGGGGGGGGGGGCGCGCAAAAAAAAAAAAAAAAAAAACCGGCTATTAAAAAAACCCCCCCTACTTTAGGGTAATAAATCGGGGTTAGAAACCCCTCCAACAAGAAAGATTAGACACTAAATTGACACTTATAGGTAGAACGGAAGCGAAACCTAACTTATAGGTTTACCTATTATCCGAAGTCTGACGCAACCGTTTAGCAGTAAGATATTGTTTTTCAAAGCGAGGTATACCTTCTGCCTTTTCAAGAAACGTGTCTAAATAACGGTTCATCATAACGTGATCCGTTTTTTTCTGATAGGCAAGCGCAAGACGATAGTAAACCTCTACTTCATCAGCATCTAAAGATACACCTTTCTCATAGGCTTGGATAGCGCTGAGAACTTCGTCGGTTTCTTCGTAAGCCAGACCGAGGTTAAAATAGACTGTAGCATCACCGCCATCCAATTCTATTCCCGCTTTGTAATACTGAATAGCCTCCGAATAAGATTCTCGGTTTAAATAAGCATCCGCAAGGTTGTAATAGGTATCCACAAATGTTGGATCCGAATCAAGAGCATTGCGGTAAGCCTCTAATGCTTCATCAAACCTGTCTGACATATCGTAAGCATAACCGAGATTATTATAAAAGACAGGATTTTCTGGTGCTATTTCAAGTGCCGCTTGAAACATGTTTATTGCTAAGACAAATAGACGGAGGTCAACGTAAACTAAACCCATGTTATTATAGGCGTGCTGATGTTTGTCGTCAAGCGACAGTGCTGTTTGGAAGGATTCTATCGCCTTTTCATGTTCACCTAACTGGTGATAGATTTTTCCTAACGCGACATGCCCTTCCGGATCAATCGGATTGAGTTCTTGCCCCATTTCGAGTTTTAAAGCATCGCGCTGAAGTTCTCTTCGCTGCTGTTGTGCCTCATCGGGAGCAGGGCATCCG